>JAADGT010000267.1 GCA_013152215.1 Deltaproteobacteria bacterium | reverse complement strand
GGCCCGGCCGCCGGCCTTGAGCACGGCCAGGGCCACCCCCTGCAGGTCCAGGGGAAGGTGCTCCACGTCCTTCAGGTACAGCGTGCCGCCCCCGGCCCGCTCCACCGCGCCGCCGGGGCCGAACAGGGCCGCTTCGAGCTCCGTCGGGTCCCGGCCGCAGCAGGCCACCTCCACGAACGGGCGCTCGCCGGCCGATGCCGCGTGGATGGCCCGGGCCACGAACCCCCTGCCGGTCCCCGCCTCGCCGGTGATCAGCACCGGGGCCCGGGTCCGGGCGGCGAGCCGCACCTGATCCCACACGGCCCGGCGGGCCGGGCTCTCCCCCACCCATGCGCCCGGGCCGTACCGCTCCTGGAACGCCTCCCGCAGCCGGCGGTTCTCCTCCTCCAGGGCCCTGCGGTCCACCCGGAGCATCCGCTGGACCCGCACGGCCTGGGCCAGCAGGGCCGCCACCACCTCCAACACCCGCAGGTCGTCCTCGAGCTCGTCCCCGGCCGCGGGGAGCCGGTCGGCCGACAGCACCCCCACGGTCTCGCCCCCCAGCTTCACGGGCACGCACAGAAACGCGACCCGGGACCGGTCGAGGCCGGCCCGGGCGCCGGTGCGGTCGAGGAACAAGGGTTCGGCGCCGATGCTGGGGATCACCATGGGCTCGCCCCGCTCGAGCACCCGCCCCATCACCCCCTCACCCACCCGGTACCGCCCCCTCCGGATCTCGGCCGGGGTCAGCCCGTGGGCCACCTCGATCACCAGCTCGCCGCTGTCCGGCTCGGCCAGGGCCAGGGTGCCCCGCTGCATGCCCAGCTCCTCGGCCAGGATCCGCAGCACCGGCTCCACGGCCTCGGTCAGGTTGAGCGAGGCGCCCACGGCCTGGCTCACCCGGTACAGGGCCCGGAGTTCCTTGACGGTGCGGGGTTGGGGGCGTGTGTGGGGCAGGTCGGTCACGGCGTCCCGGCGGCGAGAACGGAGGGATCTGATGCCGTGAACGAGTATACGGGGCCGCTTCGGCGGGGTCAAAAGGAGGGTTTGGTCGGCCCAAAACAACCTCGGCGGTTTCATACTGCGTTTTAGGTTCTTGACACCCCCATGTCCCTTCACTAAGATGCGCGCACCCCGAGGTTGGGCGGGGAACGGACCTGTTTGGCACTGCCAAAAAAAGGAGGATGACGATGAGGAAGAGCCTGATCTGGACCGCGGCGTTGGTCTGCCTGGTGGGCTCGGCCGCGTGGGCCGGCGACACCATCAAAATTCCGGTGGCGTCGCCCTTCACCGGTCCCCTGGCGTCGTTCGGCGAGGGGGTCAAGAACGGGGCCCTCTTGAAGGCCGAGGAGATCAACGCGGCCGGCGGCATCAACGGCAAGAAGGTGGAGATCCTCCTGGAAGACGAGCTGTGCGACCCCAAAGAGGCGGCCAACGTGGCCACCAAGCTGGCCGGCGACAAGGACGTGGTCGTGGTGGTGGGGCACCTGTGCTCCTCGGCCAGCCTGGCGGCCGCCCCGATCTACAAGGACGCCAAGCTCCCGGCCATCTCCCCGGCTTCCACCAACCCCAACCTCTGTAAGTCGAGCCCCTACTACTTCCGAAACGTGTACAAGGACGACTTCCAGGGCGCCTTCCTGGCCCGGTACGTGGACGAGGCCCTGGGCTGGAAGAAGATCGCCATCTTCTACGAGACCAACGACTACTCCATCGGCCTGAAGAATGCCTTCGTGGCCGAGGCCAAGAAGCGGGGCCTTCGGATCCTGGGCGAGGAGGCCTACACCTCCGATACCACCGACTTCACGCCCCAGCTCTCCAAGTTCAAGATGATGAAACCCGACGCGATCTTCATCCCGGGCTATGCGCCCCAGGGCACCCTGATCGTGAGCCAGGCCGCCAAGCTCGGCATGAAGGTGGGCTTCTTCGGGGCCGACGGTCTGGACGACGACGTGATGCTCAAGAACAAGGACGCCGAGGGTCTGTTCGTGACCACCCCGTTCCTGCCCGACGCGGCCGGTCCGGAGGCCCAGGGCTTCATCAAGGCCTACAAGGCCAAGTACGGGGTGGAGCCCAACTGGTTCGCCGCCAACACCTACGACGCCGTGGGCCTGGCCGCCGAGGCCATCGCCAAGGTGGGGCTGGACCGGCAGAAGGTGCGCGACTACCTGGCCAGCCTGAACTCCCCCGACAAGGCCTACAAGGGGGTGACGGGCGCCACCTACTTCGACGAGAACGGCGACTGCCTCAAGGCCGCCTTCATCAAGGAGATCCGGGGCGGCAAGTGGGTCAGCGCCAAGAAGCAGCTCCAGTAGCCCTAACGTAGCGGGCTGGAACCGGGAACAGGTAGGCTGGGAGCCTACCTGTTCCCGCGTTTGGGCCCCGCCATTTCCCCACGAGAGAGCCGGTCAGGCGAGGAGGATCCGGCGTTGGACCTGCAAAATTTGTTCGACATGTCGTCGCTGTTTCTCCAGCAGCTCGTCAACGGGCTGACCGTGGGTGGCGTGTACGCCCTGATCGCCGTGGGCTACACCATGGTCTACGGGGTGATCGAGCTGATCAACTTCGCCCACGGCGAGATCTACATGTTCGGGGCGTTCATCACCTTTCACCTGATCACGGTGTACAAGGTGCCGTTCTTCGTGGCCGCGCTGGTGGCCGTGGCCACCTGCGCGGTGATCGGCATCCTGCTCGACATCGTGGCCTACCGGCCCCTGCGCAACGCCCCGCGCCTGGCCGCCCTGATCACGGCCATCGGCATGAGCATCTTTTTCCAGAACGTGGCCCTGATCAAATGGGGCGCCCAGATCAAGAGCTACCCCCTGGAGGCCCTGCCGCCGTTCTTCTCGGACGTGGCCGTGCGGATCGGGGACGTGCAGGTGACCTGGCTCCAGGTGTTCATCCTGGCCACCACCCTGCTGCTCATGTTTGCCCTGCACACGATCATCCACCGCACCAAGGTGGGCGCGGCCATGCGGGCCATCGCCCAGGACAAGCGGGCGGCGGCGCTGATGGGCATCAACGTGAACCGGGTCATCTCGTTCACATTCGCCCTGGGCTCGTCGCTGGGGGCCGTGGCCGGGATCCTGGTGGGGGTGTTCTACAACGCCATCTGGCCCACCATGGGGTACATCGCGGGCATCAAGGCCTTTGCCGCGGCCGTGCTCGGCGGCATCGGGTCGGTGCCCGGGGCCATGCTGGGCGGGGTGGTGTTGGGGGTGGCCGAGGTGTTCGGAGCGGGCTACCTGTCGTCCCAGTACCGGGACGGCATCGCCTACGCCGTGATGATCCTGGTCATCGTGTTCAAGCCCTCCGGCCTTCTCGGCAAGGCCATGATCCAGAAGGTGTGAGGAGGGCGCCATGGGCATCCGAGAGTTTCTGGAGGAGCATCCCCGAGCCGCCGTGGGCGCGGTGGCCGCCATCGCCCTGATCCTGCCCTGGCTGCCCCTGGGCGAGGCCTCGGGGTACGTGACCCGGGTGGCCACCCTGACCATGGTGTACATGGCCCTGGCCCTGGGGCTGAACATCGTGCCCGGGTTCACGGGGCTCCTCGACCTGGGGTACGTGGGGTTCTACGGCATCGGCGCCTACACCGCCGGGCTCCTGACCATCCACTACGGGCTGTCCTACTGGGTCATCCTGCCCCTGGCCGCCATGAACGGCGCCCTGTGGGGCATCCTGCTGGGCGCCCCCACCCTGCGCCTGACCGGCGACTACTTCGCCATCGTCACCTTCGGGTTCGCCGAGCTGGTGGGTCTGGTGATCCGCAACGAGCTGTGGCTCACCCGCGGCCCCATGGGCATCCCCGGCATCGCCGCACCGTCGATCTTCGGGCACGTGCTGAGCAAGGAGTGGGAGTTCTTCTACCTGATGCTCGCCATTCTGGTGTTCGTGGTGATCCTGGTGCGCCGGGTGGAGAACTCCCGTCTCGGCCGAGCTTGGTTCGCCATCCGCGAGGACGAGATCGCGGCCGAGGCCTGCGGCATCAACATCATCCGGTACAAGATCCTGGCCTTTGCCGTGAGCGCCTCGATCGGGGCCCTGGCCGGATCGTTCTACGCCCGGTGGTTCCGGTTCATCCACCCCGACATGTTCAAGTTCTGGGAGTCGATCCTGGTGCTGTGCCTGGTGGTGCTGGGCGGCATGGGATCGGTGGTGGGCGTGATGCTGGGGGCCCTGGTCATGATCCCCATGACCGAGATCCTGCGGGTGGGCCTGGGCGCCTTCGTGGACTGGGCCGGCAGCGCCGGGTTCACCTGGATCAGCCCCGACCTGGTCAACGCCCGGTACCTCATCTTCGGCCTCATCCTCGTTCTCATGATGCGGTTCCGGCCCGAAGGGCTGTTCCCCGCGGTGCGGGTGCGGGGCGAGATGCACCCCGGCTCCGAGCGGGAACGGGACGACGAGGACGAGAGCTTCTACGAGGCCCGAACCGACCACGAAAAGGAACCCCTGGGGTAGCGCGCCATGATTCTCGAAGGCAAAGGCGTCACAAAGGTGTTCGGGGGCCTTACGGCCGTCTCGGACGTGGACATCGCGGTGGCCGAGGGCGAGATCGTGGGTCTGATCGGCCCCAACGGCGCCGGCAAGACCACCCTGTTCAACTGCCTCACGGGCGTGACCCGCCCCACCCGGGGCACCATCCTGTTCCGGGGCACCGACATCGTGCCCCCGGTGGAGGACTCGGCCCGCCGACAGGTGGAGCTGGCCAGCTCGATCACCCTGCTGCTGTCGCTCCTGTGGATCCCGGTGTTCGCCGCGGCCGTGCTCCCCCACGTGTTCTTCCAGGTGGAGACCTTCCTGGCCGTGTTCGGGCTGGGGGTGCTCCGGGCCTACACGGCCCGGCGGCTGCGCACCGGGGTGGAGTGGACCCGGGGGCTCACGTTCCTGTTCGCGGGCATCGACTTCGTGACCGGGGTGTGGTGGCTCACCCGGCTCGACCAGTACGCCGACCTGCGGTTCTTCCCGGTGCCCGAGGCCCTCCAGTTCATGCCGCTCAAGATCGTGCTGGCGGCGGCGTCCGTGGTGTATCTGGTCTACGCGCCGTGGGTCATCGTGACCCTGCTCCGGCCCAAGGTGCGGGCCGTGTTCGGCATCTTCATGCGGCCCGACACGGTGAACGTGCTCGGCATGGCCCGTACGTTTCAGAACATCCGGTTGTTCGGCAACCTTTCGGTGCTCGACAACGTGAAGATCGGGCTCCACGGTCGGTCCAAGGTGGGATTCGTGGGGGCGGCCCTGCGCACCCGGGCGTTCCGGGAGGAGGAGGCCGAGATCACCCGCCGGGCCATGGAGGCCCTGAGGTTCGTGGGTCTGGAGCACCGGGCCCCGGCCCTGGCCCGGAACCTGCCCTACGGCGACCAGCGCCGGCTCGAGATCGCCCGGGCCCTGGCCAGCGAGCCCAAGCTGCTGCTTCTCGACGAGCCCGCGGCCGGCATGAACCCCCAGGAGACCGCGAGCCTGGTGCACCTGATCGACCGGATCCGCAAGCAGGGCATCGCGATCCTGGTGATCGAACACGACATGAAGGTGATCATGCGCATCTGCGACCGGATCGTGGTGCTCGACCACGGCGTCAAGATCGCCGAGGGCACCCCGGCGGAGATTCGAACGAACCCCAAGGTGATCGAAGCCTACCTGGGACGGGAGGCCGCTGCCCATGCCTGACGGTCAGCCCATGCTGAAGCTCGAGAACGTCCACACCTACTATGGCAACATCCACGCCCTCAAAGGGGTCTCGTTCGAGCTCCAGGAAGGGCAGATCGGGTGTCTCATCGGCGCGAACGGCGCCGGCAAGTCCACCACCCTGATGACCATCTCGGGGCTCGAGCGGTGCAAGGAGGGCACCATCGAGTTCCTGGGCAAGCCGATCCAGCGCACCGCGCCCGACGAGATCGTGCGCATGGGCATCTGCCAGGTGCCCGAGGGCCGCAGGATCTTCCCGCGGCTCACCGTGCGCGAGAACCTGATGCTGGGTGCGTACATCCGCAAGGACAAGGACGGCATCCAGCAGGACCTGGACCGGGTGCTCGGCTACTTTCCGCGGCTGGCCGAGCGGCTGAACCAGGACGGAGGCACTCTGTCGGGCGGCGAGCAGCAGATGCTCGCCATCGGTCGGGCGCTCATGAGCCGACCCAAGCTGCTGCTGCTCGACGAGCCGAGCCTGGGGCTGGCCCCCCTGGTGGTGGAGACGATCTTCGAGATCATCGCCGAGATCGCCAAGGAGAAGATCACCGTCCTCCTGGTGGAGCAGAACGCCAACGCCGCCCTCCAGCTGGCCCACTACGGCTGGGTCCTGGAGACCGGGCGCATCGTGCTCCAGGACGAGGCCCGGGCCCTGCTCGAGAACCCCAAGGTGCGCGAGGCCTACCTGGGCGAGGGGTGAGGCCTCTCACCCGCCGAAGCGCCGGGCCACGACCACCACGGCCATGCCGGCCGCCATCGCGA
>JAADGT010000304.1 GCA_013152215.1 Deltaproteobacteria bacterium | reverse complement strand
CTGGACGACCGGCAGGCCGAGATGGCCAAGGCCGACCGGGGGTTCCGGGGTGTTCCGGTGCTCTACTTCACGGAGCTGCTGGCCGTGGCCCTGGGGGAGGGGCTCGACCTCCTCTCGGCCGAGCGCCACGCCGTGGACCCCCTGCCGGTCCTCCAGGCGCTCGGAGACGAAGCGGCATGATCGCCCTGGCGACGAAGCGGGCTCGCCCCCGCGGAGGGCGGGGCAACGGACCTGCCTCCGGCCGGGCGCGAAGCCGGGCGTTGGGATTCGCCGCGCAGGCACGAGACGCGGGAGTTGGTTCCATAACAGCCGGGTGGGATGGGCACCGTTTCGTGGTCCGAACGCCGGAGGCGCTGCGCGGCGAGCGAAGGGGCCGCGCCCGGCTCTCCGACAGGTCCCTTGCCCCCCGATCCGGGAAGGCGTGCCTGTCTGCCTGCCGGTTTGGCACGTGGGGCTTCCTGGCCTCCCAGCCTCCTAGCCTCCTAGCTTTCTAGCCTTCCAGCTTTCCAAGCGAGACCCCAGATGGCGACGAAACGGGTACTGGTCATCGGAGGCGGCATCGCGGGCATCACGGCGGCCATCGATCTGGCCGACGCGGGCCACGAGGTGGTGCTGGTGGAGCGGCTCCCCAGCGTGGGCGGCCGCATGCTCCAGCTCTCCGAGACGTTCCCGACCCTGGACTGCGCCCAGTGCACGCTGACCCCCCGGACGGTGGAGACCGGCCAGCATCCCAATATCCGGCTCCACATGTACTCCGAGGTGGTGGGGTTCGAGGGCGAGCCGGGCGCGTTCCGGGTGCGGATCCGGCACAAGCCGTCCTACGTGGACTGGGCCAAGTGCACCGGGTGCGGCGCGTGCCAGGAGAAGTGCCCCTCCAAGGTCAAGACCAACCCCTTCGAGCGGGGCGTGGGGGTCAAGAAGGCGATCTACACCCTGTCGCCCCAGGCCGTGCCCAACAAGCCCGTGATCGACGCCGAGAACTGCCGGTACCTCACCCGGGGCAAGTGCGGGGTGTGCGCCAAGATCTGCCCGGTGGGGGCCGTCGACTACGAGCAGGCCGAGTCGTTCTCCGAGGAGGAGGTCGCCGCCGTGGTGGTGGCCACCGGGTTCGACCTGTACCCCCTGTCGGCCATGGCCGAGTACGGGGCCGGGCAGGTGCCCGACGTGATCGACGCCCTGGCCATGGAGCGGATGCTCTCGGCCTCGGGCCCCACCGCGGGCAAGGTGCTGCGGCCTTCGGACGGCACCGAGCCCAAGCACGTGGTGTTCATCCAGTGCTCGGGCAGCCGGGATCCCGAGAACCACCGGCCCTACTGCTCGCGGATCTGCTGCATGTACTCGGCCAAGCACGCCCGGCTGTACCGCCACAAGGTCCACGACGGCCGGGCCACCCTGTTCTACATGGACCTCCGGTGCACCGGGAAGGGCTACGAGGAGTTCCTGCAGCAGTCCACCGAAGAGGAGGGGCTGGTGTACGTGCGGGGCCGGGTGAGCCGGATCTTCCGGGAGGACGGCCGGGTCGTGGTGTGGGGTGCTGACACCCTCTCCGGCCAGGCCCTGGAGGTGAGGGCCGACATGGTGGTGCTGGCCCAGGCCCTGGTGCCCAACCCCGAGCAGGAGGCCCTGGCCCGGGTGCTGGGCATCGCGGTGGACGAGAACGGGTTCTTCCGCGAGACCCACTACAAGGTCGGCTCCACCGACACGGTGCGCGAGGGCGTGTTCGTGGCCGGATGCGCCCAGGGCCCCCGGGACATCGCCGACACGGTGGCCCACGCCTCGGCCGCAGCGAGCCGGGTGCAGGTGTTTTTGAAGAGGCTAGAAGGCTAGGAGGCTAGGAGGCCGGACGTCCTAACGTCCCAACGTCCTAACGTCCTAACATCCAAACGTCCCAACACCCGAGGTGCCAATGGCCCGGATCGGTGTGTTCATCTGCTGGTGTGGCTCCAACATCGCGGGCACGGTGGACGTGGACCGCCTGGTGGAGATGCTCCGCCGCGTGCCCGACGTGGCCCACGCCGAAAACTACATGTACATGTGCTCTGACCCGGGGCAGGACCGCGTGAAGACCGGGATCCGGGAGCACCGGCTCGACCGGGTGGTGGTGGCGTCGTGCTCGCCCCGGATGCACGAGACCACGTTCCGCCGGGCCGCGGCATCGGTGGGGCTGAACCCCTACCTGGTGGAGATCGCCAACATCCGGGAGCAGTGCTCCTGGGTCCACCAGGGGGACAAGGAGGCCGCCACCCGCAAGGCCTTCAACATCATCCAGGCCACCCTCGAGAAGGTGCGCCGCAACGCGGCCCTGGAGGCGATCCGGGTGCCCCTGACCAAGCGCGCCCTGGTGGTGGGCGCCGGCATCGCGGGCATCACCGCGGCCCTCGAGCTGGCCGACGCCGGGTTCGAGACCCTGGTGGTGGAGCGGCAGCCCGAGCCCGGGGGCAACGTGCGGCGGCTCTACAAGACCTTCCCGTTCCACGAGGACGCCCGCGACATCCTGGGGCCCCGGGTCGAGGCCCTGCGCAACCACCCGAAGGTGCGGCTGTTTACCTCGAGCCGGGTCACCGCGGTCGAGGGGTACGTGGGTAACTTCCGGGTGGAGATCGCCACCGAGGACTCCGTGCCGGTGGAGGAGACCGTGGGCGCGATCGTGGTGGCCACGGGGTACCGGCTGTACCCGGTGGAGCGGATGGGGGAGTATGGGGCCGGCCAGTTCCCGGACGTGATCGACGCCCTGCGGTTCGAGGAGCTGCTGCGCGAGGCGGCGGAGGGCGGCCGGCCCGTGACCCGGCCCTCGGACGGCCGGCCCGTGCGGGACGTGGTGTTCATCCAGTGCTCGGGCAGCCGGGACCCCGAGAACCACAAGCCCTACTGCTCCAGGGTGTGCTGCCTGTACACCAACAAGCAGGCCCGCCTGTTCCGGGACCTCACCCCGGAGGGCCGCGCCGTGGTGTCGTTCATGGACGTGCGCACGGACTGCAAGCTCACCGAAGAGTACTGCCAGCGCAACATCGAGGAGGCGGACCTGGTGTACGTGCGGGGTCGGGTGAGCCGGGTGTGGCAGGAGGGGGACCGGCTGCGGCTGTGGACCGCCGACACCCTGACCGGCGAGAAGATCGAGCTCGACGCCGACCTGGTGGTGCTGGCCCAGGCCGTGGAGCCGGCCCCGGGGTTCGAGGAGGTGTCGAGCCTCATGCGGGCGGGCGTGGACCAGAACGGGTTCTTCCAGGAGAGCCACATCAAGCTGCGGCCGGTGGAGAGCTCCACCCGGGGGGTGTACCTGGCGGGCGCGGGCCAGTACCCCAAAGACATCACCGACTCGGTGGCCCAGGCCATGGCCACGGCCTCGAAGATCCAGAGCCTGTTCGCGGCCGAGGAGCTGAGCCAGGATCCCCTGGTGGCAGCCGTGGACCCGGACCGGTGCTCGGCCTGCGGCCTGTGCGTGCCCATCTGCCCCTACGGCGCCCGCGAGGTGGACCGGGCCGTGGGCCACAGCCGGGTGAACGAGGCCCTGTGCCAGGGCTGCGGCGCCTGCGTGGCGGTGTGCCCCAACAAGGCCTGCCGGCTCAAGAACGACAGCCCCGAGCAGGTGATCGGCGAGATCGAGGTGTTTACGGCGGGGAGGCTGGAAAGCTAGAAGGCTGGAAAGCTGGAAAGCTGGAAAGCTGGGAAGCTGGGAGGCCAGAAAGCCGATCGTCGCGGGTCGAAGGTCGTTGGTCGTGGGGCGTTGAGCACGCCGCGAAACCGAAACGACTCACGACGAACGACCAACGGCCTTTCAGCCTTCCAGCCTTGAAGCGACCGAAGGGAGCCCCATGCATCCTTTTGCGACAGAGGTCCAGGAGCTGAGCGGGCAGAACCTGAGCCGGTGCTACCAGTGCAAGAAGTGCACGGCCGGGTGCCCCACCGTGTCCTGGTACGAGTGGCCCAACCACGGCGTGGTGCGCATGATCCAACGGGGCATGCGGGACGCGCTTCTGGGCTCGAAGACCATCTGGATGTGCGTGGGCTGCGACACCTGCGGCACCCGCTGCCCCAACGGCATCTACCTGGGCCCCATCATGGACGCCCTGCGGTCGCTGGCCCGCCGGGAGGGCCGGCGGGTGCCCGAGCCAGCCGTGCTCGCGTTCCACGAGGCGTTCCTGGCGAGCGCCCGCCGGTTCGGCCGGGTGCACGAGGCCACCATGCTTGCGGCCTACAAGCTCAAGACCCGCGACTTCCTCACGGACCTGGGCGTGGGCCTGAAGCTGTTCGCCAAGGGCAAGATCCCGGTGCTGCCCAAGGGCATCCAGGGCAAGGCGGAGATCGAGAAGATTTTTCGGCTGGGAAGCTAGGAGGCCGTTCGTCGTACGTCGTGAGTCGTTCGTGGGTTCTCGGCGTCTCCAGTCGCCACCGACCAACGACTAACGACTGACGACCCACGACCCTGTGGCTGCCCAGCACCCGAAGGGGTACCCATGGAGCTTTCTTACTACCCGGGCTGTACCGCCCACTCCACGGCGTGGGAGTTCAACGAGTCCACCGAGGGGGTGTTCCGCGCCCTGGGGTGGAGGCTGCGGGAGCTGCCCGACTGGAACTGCTGCGGGGGGGCGTCGGCGCATACCATGGACCGGGTGGTGGGGCTGGGGCTCCCGGCCCGCAACCTGGCCATCGCCCAGCGCATGGGCCGGGACGTGCTGGTGCCCTGCGCCGGGTGCTACAACAACGTGCAGAAGGCCCGGGCCGCCCTGGAGGCGGGCGACCCCGACGCCCGGAAGATCGAGGACACCCTGGGGTTCCGGTGGGGCAAGGGCGTGGGCGTGCTGAGCCTGCTCGACTGGCTGGAGCGGCCCGGGGTGATCGAGGCGTTGAAGGCCGGGGTGAAGCGGCCGCTCCAGGGCCTGCGGGTGGTGGCCTACTACGGCTGCCAGCTGGTGCGGCCGCCCAGGGTGACCGGCCGGCGCTCGTGGGAGAACCCCACCACCCTCGAGAAGGCCTGCGAGGCCGTGGGGGCCCGGGCCCTGGACTGGTCGTACAAGGTGGACTGCTGCGGCGCGGACCTGGGCATCACCCACCCCGACCGGGCCGAGACCCTGTGCTCGGGACTCGTGGCCCGGGCCCGGGAGGCCGGGGCCCAGGCGGTGGTGGTGTCGTGCGGGCTGTGCCAGGCCAACCTGGACATGCGCCAGAAAGGCCAGGGCCTGCCGGTTCTCTACGTCACCGAGCTCCTGGGCGCGGCCCTGGGGGTCCCGGGCAGGGAGAAGTGGTGGAAGAAGCACCTGGTGGACCCGTCGCCGCTGTTCCGGTGAGAGGACCGTCACCCGTCACGGGTCACCCGATCGCAGCTCTTGGATGAGTCGCTATGGATGAGGCGTTGAACGAACAGACCGGGCAGGGCTCCGACACCGCGCTGGTGGTGGGCGGCGGGCTCGCGGGCATGCAGGCCGCGCTGGTCCTGGCCGAGCAGGGCCGGCGGGTGGTGCTGGTGGAGGCGCGGCCGGCCCTGGGCGGGTTCTTCCCGCTCCTGGACAACCAGTTCCCCACCCAGTCGTGCGGGGTGTGCTTCATGGCCTGCGACACCCCCACCTACTGCCCGTTCGTCCAGTGCGAGCTGCATCCCAACGTGGAGGTGGTGACCTTCGCCGCCGTGGAGGGGGTGGAGCGGGACGCCGAGGGCCGGTTCCGGGTGCGGGTCGTGCAGCGGCCCACCTGCGTGGATCCGGACGCCTGCACCGACTGCGGGGCCTGCGAGGAGGTGTGCCCGGTCTCGGTGCCCCGGGAGTTCGGCGACGGGCTCGAGACCCGCAAGGCCGTGTTCCGGTACTACCCCAAGGCCGTGGGCAAGGCCTACGTGGTCGACCCCGACGCCTGCACCCGGTGCGGCAAGTGCGTGGAGGCCTGTGATCCCGGGGCCATCGATCTCGACGCAGAGCCCCGGGAGGTCGTGGTCGAGGCCGGGGCCGTGGTGCTGGCGCCGGGCGCCGACGCGTTCCCGGCCAGCCGCAAGGAGGAGCTCGGGTACGGCCGGTACCCCAACGTGCTCTCCGCGGTGCGGTTCGAGCGGATGCTCGCCGCGGGCAGTCCCTCGTCGGGCCGGCCGGTGCGGCCCTCGGACGGCCGCCCGCCCCGGAGCATCGCGTTCGTCCAGTGCGTGGGCAGCCGCGACGCCGAGAGCGGCCAGGGCCACTGCTCCTCGGTGTGCTGCATGTTCGCCCTGAAGCAGGCCCTGTTCGCCAAGGAGCGGCTCCCCGAGGCGGAGGTCACGGTGTACTACATGGACCTGCGGGCCTTCGGCAAGGACTACGAGGCGTACCTGCGCCGCGCCGAGGCCGCGGGCATCCGGTTCGTGCGGGCCGTGCCGTCGGTGGTGCGCGAGGTGCCGGGGAGCCGGGACCTGCTCCTCCAGGTGGCGGGCGAGGGCCCGGCCAGCGCCGAGGTGCCCCACGACCTGGTGGTGCTGTCCACGGGGTTCTGCCCGGGCACGGCCGGCCAGGATCTGCTGCGGGCCTT
>JAADGT010000064.1 GCA_013152215.1 Deltaproteobacteria bacterium | reverse complement strand
TTGAGTAGGCCCGCGGGCGAGCATACCCAGTTATTTGGCACGTTGTAGGGCCCCACCAGGTCCTGAGGGTGCTACCCAGTAACGTCGGCCCTTCGGCCCTGTAGGAGCCTTGGGGGACATGCCCCCCTCACCAACGGAGGAACCCCCGTGATCGAACGCGTGGTGGACCCGGTGTGCGGCAAGCCGGTGGAGAACCCGGAGACGGCCCCCAGCACGGAGTGCAAGGGCGAGACCGTGTACTTCTGCTCGGTGTCGTGCCGGGAGAAGTTCGTGTGCGAGCCCACGAAGCGCCTGACGGACTATCTGTTCGACGTGATCATCATCGGCGGAGGGCCGGCCGGCATCTCGGCCGGCATCTACGCCGCCCTCACCGGTCTCGACACCCTGTTCCTCACCAAGAGTCTGGGGGGCCAGGCCTGGGACTCCACGGCCATCGTGAACTACCCCGGCTTCGACCTGATCACCGGCCCCGAGCTGGTGGACCGGTTCCAGAAGCAGCTGTTCGAGAGCCTGAAGCTCTCGCACCAGATCTGCGGGGTCGTCTCGGTGGAGAAGCACGGCGGCGTGTTCGAGGTGCGCACCGACGACGACCAGGTGTACCGGAGCCGCACCGTGATCCTGGCCACGGGCATGAAGCGCCGGCGGCTGGGGATTCCGGGCGAGCGGGAGTTCCTGGGTCGGGGGGTGCTGGAGTTCCACGCCCTGGCGGCGAACCGGTACGCCGGCACCGAGGTGGCGGTGGTGGGCGGGGGGAACTCGGCCGCCCAGGCCGCCCTGGGCCTCGCCGAGGAGGGGGCCCGGGTGACCCTGGTGACCCGGTCGTACCGGGCCGACGAGTACCTCAAGGAGAAGGTGGCCGCCTCGGACGCGATCGTGGTGCTGCAGAACCGGACCCCGCTGCGGATCGAGGGCACCGAGCGGGCCGAGGTGCTGGTGGTGCGCAACCAGGACAACGGCGCCGAGGAGGTGCTGCCGGTGGAGGCGGTGTTCGTGGAGATCGGGCTGGTGCCCAACAGCGATCTGGTGCGGGACCTGGTCCACGTGAACGAGCGGGGCGAGGTGGAGATCGACGGCAACTGCCGCACCGGCCTGCCGGGCCTGTACGCGGCGGGCGACGTGACGAACACCTTCGGCAAGCGCATCCTCATCGCCGCCGGCGAGGGAGCCAAAGCGGTCCTGGCCATCGAGCAGTTCCTGAAGAACCGTGCGTCGTGAGCCGTTGGTCGTGGGGGGAGAGGGGAACCCTCGGCGTTGGCGGATCGCCGACCTCCCAGCCTCCCAGCCTCCCAGCCTCCCAGCCTACTAGCCTCCCAGCCTCCCAGCCACCTCCCTCACCCGGTCCCAGTCGAACAGGGGGCCGGGGTCGCGCTTGCGGCCCGGGGCCACGTGCTCGTGCCCCACGATCCGCTCCGGCCGGATCGCGGGGTGGGCCCGCATCAGCTCCCCCAGGAGCCGCTCCAGGGTCTGGTACTGGAGCTCGGTGTAGGGGGTGACCTCGTCCCCCTCCAGCTCGATGCCCACCGAGAACCGGTTCACGTCGGGCACCCCGCCGAGCACGCTCTCGCCCGCGTGCCAGGCCTTGCGGTCGGTGTCCACGAACTGCACGCACCCGCCCCGCCGGTCGATCAGGAAGTGGGCCGACACCCGCAGGTCCGCGATCTGCCGGAAGTAGGGGTGCAGCCCCGGGTCGAGCCGGTTCTGGAAGAACGCCTCGATGTGGCCCCCGCCGAACTCGCCCGGCGGCAGGCTGATGTGGTGGAGCACCACCGCGTCCACCTCGACCCCTTCCCGGTCGGACGCGTTGGGGCTCGGCACCCACCGGGCCCACGGCACGATCACGGCCGCCCCCCCGACGGCCCGGCCCGGGGGTCGAGCCGGTCGCGCAGCACGTCACCCAGCACGTTGATCCCCAGCACGGCCACCAGGATCGCCAGGCCCGGGAACAGGGCCAGGTGGGGCGCGAACAGGAGGTAGTCCACCCCCTGGCTCAACAGCCCGCCCCAGGTGGGCACGTCCTGGGGCCCGAGCCCCAGGAACGACAGGGTGGACTCGGCCAGGATGGTGCCGGCCAGGCCGAAGGTGGCCTGCACGGCCAGCACGCCCACCAGGTTGGGCAGCAGGTGGCTCAGGGCGATCCGCACGGGCCCGGCGCCCAGCACCCGGGCCGCGGTGACGAACTCCCGCTCACGCAGGGACAGGACCTCCCCGCGCACGAGGCGGGCGAACCCCACCCAACCCATGGCACAGAGGGCGATGATCAAATTGCGAAGACTCGGCCCCAACACCCCGGCCAACGCGATCGCCAGCAGGATGCCGGGAAACGCCAGCAGGATGTCCACCACCCGCATCAGGACCTCGTCCACCCACCCTCCCCGGTACCCGGCCCACAGCCCGAGCCCCGTGCCCACCACCAGGCTCACGCCCACCACCGAGAACCCCACCGCCAGGCTCACCCGGCCGCCGTAGAGGATGCCCGCCAGCACGTCCCGGCCCAGGCGGTCCTGGCCCAGGGGGTGGGCCCGGCTCGGCCCCTCGAGGGTGCCGTCCAGGTCGATGGTCTGGGGGTCGGCCGGGGCCAACACTGGCGCGAGCACGGCGCCGAGCACCAGCACCGCCAGGCAGCCGGCCGCGGCCAGAACGAACACCCGACCGCCCGGGATCCGGCGCAGCGCGGTCGCGATCCCCCTCATCGCCGTACCCTCGGGTCGGCCCACCGGTAGGCCCAGTCGGCCAGGAGGTTCACCCCCACGTACCCCAGGCTGATCACCAGCACGCACCCCTGCACCAAGGGGTAGTCCCGGCCGTGGATGGCCTGGAGCAACAGGGTGCCCAGGCCGGGCCACGAGAACACCGCCTCGGTCACCACGGCCCCCGAAAGGAGGGACCCCATCTGGAGGCCCAGCACGGTGATCACGGGCAGTAGGGCGTTTCGCAAGGCGTGGACCCACAGCACCCGGCCCTCGCCCACGCCCCGGGCCCGGGCCGCCGTGAGGTACTCGGCCCCCAGCACCTCCACCAGGCTCGACCGGAGCATCCGGGTCAGCATGGCGGCCAGGGCCGTGCCCAGGGTGATCGCGGGAAGCACCAGGCTGTCCCAGCCCCCCCGGCCCGACACCGGAAACCACCGGAGGTGCACGGAGAAGGCCAGCACCAGGAGCGGCCCGAGCCAGAAGTTGGGGATCGACACCCCCAGCAGGCTCGCCACCAGGCTCCCCCGGTCCACGGCCGTGTCCTTGCGCCGGGCCGCGGCCACCCCCAGGGGCACGGCCAGGATCAGGGCCACGGCCAGGGCGGCCGCGGACAGCTCCAGGGTGGCCGGGATCCGGGCGGCCAGCAGCTCGGCCACGGGTCGGCGGTAGAGGATGCTTCGGCCCAGGTCGCCCCGGACCACCCCAGCCAGGTACCCCAGGTACTGCTCGGCCAGGGGTCGGTCGAGCCCCAGTTCGGCCCGCAGGGCCGCCTTGTCGGCCGGGTTGGCGGTCTCGCCCAGCATCACGTCCACGGGGTCGCCCGGCACCAGGTGCACCAGCAGGAACACCAGGGTCACCACGCCCAGCACGGTGGGCACCAGGGTCACCAGCCGCCGCCGGATCACGGCGCCCCCTCCGGCCTCACCCGGGCCAGGCTGGTGTACTCGCCGCCGGGCAGCGGCTCGAACCCGGTGTACCCCCGGCGCAGCACCACCACGTTGTCGAGCCACCACAGGCTCACGTACACGCAGTCGCGGGCCACGGCCTGCTGGATGCGAAAGTACAGCTCCCTCCGCCGCTCCGGGTCGGGGGTGCGGCGGCTTTCGTCGATCCAGGCGTCCACCTGGGGGTTCCGGTACCGGCCCCGGTTGGCCCCCCGGGGCGGCACCGAGGCGGAGTGGAACAGGTAGTGGAACACGTCCGGGTCCCGAAGCCCGATCCACCGCAGGCTCATGAGCTGGAAGTCGCCCCTTTTGACGTCGGAGAAGAAGGTCCCCCACTCGAAGCTGCGCACCTCCACCCCGATGCCCACCCGCCCGAGCTGCTCGGCGATCACCCGGGCCACCTCGTTGGCGGTCTTGTCCGTGCTGGTCTTGTAGCTGAGCCGGAACCGCACGGCCGGCCCCGGGCCGTCGGGATCGGGGTAGCCGGCCTCGTCGAGCAGCCGCCGGGCCCGGTCCGGGTCGTAGGGGTAGGTGGGCACGTCGGGGTTGTGGGCCCAGTGCTCCGGGGGAAACAGGGTGGTGGCCGGCCGGGCCAGCCCGTCCAGGGCGAACCGGATCAGGGCCTGGCGGTCCACGGCGTAGGCAATGGCCCGGCGGACCCGCACGTCCTTCAGGATCGGGTCTTCACAATTGAAACCGATGTACTGATACGAGGTACCAGGCGACACGATCACCTGAAGATTGGGATCCCGCCTCAGGAACCTCACGCTGTAAGGGGGCACGGCGTTCTGGAGCAGATCCAGCCCGCCCGAGCGGATCTCAAGGAGCCGGGTGGTGGCGTTGGGAATGATGCGGAACCGGATCCGCTCGAGGGACGGCGGCCCCTCGAAGTGCTCCGGGAACGCCTCCAGCACGATCTCTTCGCCCGGCCGGAAGGCGGCCAGCCGGTAGGGGCCGGTCCCCACCACCCGGTCGCCCAGGTCCTTGCGGTTCGCCAGGCCCTGGGGCAGGATGCCCAGGGTGAGCAGCGAGGGGAACGACACGTAGACCCGCTTCAGCCGGAACACCACGGTGTAGGGGTCGGGCGCCTCGACCGACCGAAGCGGCTCCAGGGCCCCCGACGCCGGGCACCCGTGGGCCGGGTCGGCCACGTACCGGTAGGTGGCCACCACGTCCCGGGCCGTCAGCTCGGAGCCGTCGTGGAACCGGACCCCCTGCCGGAGCCGCAGCACGTGGGTGCGCTCGTCCGGCTGCTGCCACGTCACGGCCAGGTCGGGCACCAGCCGGCCCGAGGGGTCGGCCTTGAGCAGGCCGTGGAACAGCAGGGGCAGGATCCGGACGGCGTGGGCCCCGGCCGCGTACCGGGGATCGAGGGTGGTGGGGGTGGACTCGATCCCCACCCGGAACGCCGCCGGCTCCGGGCCGGTGCGGCACCCCGTGGCTCCGGCCGCCAGCAGGGCGACGGCGAGCGATACGATCCGTGCGACGCGGGCTCCCATGCCCCTATGGTACCCACGGCCGCCGCCCCGAACCAGAGGTGAGCTCCGGCAGGGCCTTGCCCCCTCGGGGGCGCCGTGTAGGAGCGACCTCCGGGTCGCGACCCCGGGCCGGACGGCCCGTTCCGGATTTCGTCGCGGCTCTGAGGGCGGGGCCAAGGGACCTGCCTCCGGCCGCGCGCGAAGCCGGGCATGAGATTCGCCGCGCAGGCACGGGACCGAAGAGCTGGTTTCATGACAGCTCGATGGAATCCGAACCCTTTCGCGGTCCAAGCGTCAGAGGCGCTGCGCGGCGAGCTAAGGGGCCGCGCGCGGCTCTCCGGCAGGTCCCTTGGCCCTCGGGTGGTGACGGCAACCATCAAAGATGAGAGAGTTTTTTGGCCTTTTAGCCTTCTGGCCTTCTAGCTTTCCAGCCTTCTAGCTTTGAAACCCGGCGGCGCCACGGAGCATCGAAAGGCAGCGGCGGGCCGCACGGCCTTCCGGCTTTCCAGCGTTCCAGCCTCGAAAGGAGAGGACCCATGGCCATGGAAGTTCGATACCCCGGAGGGGTTGCGGTCGAGGTGCTGCAGCGGGGGTTCACCATCCGCACGGACCAGCCCGAGGCGGCCGGAGGCGGGGGCACGGCGCCCTCGCCCTTCGAGCTGTTCCTGGCGTCGATCGCAGCCTGCGCCGGTTTCTTCGCCCTGCGGTTCTGCCAGCAGCGCGGCATCGACACGGCCGGGCTCGGCCTGACCCTGGACACCGAGCGGGACCCGGAGCGGCACCGGGTGTCGAAGATCGTGCTGCGGCTCCGGCTCCCCGAAGGGTTCCCCGAGAAGTACCGAAAGGCGATCGTGCGGGCCGTGGACGAGTGCGCGGTCAAGCGCCACATCCTGGAGCCCCCGGAGTTCGAGACCGTGATCGAGGGGTAGGCTCCGGCGCCGGGGCTTGACAAAACCCGTGGGAGTTCCGCACCATCGGAGCCATGATCGCGGAAGACGACCCGTCCCCTCACCCTAGACCGCCCCCAACCTGCCCCCATCCGGGGTGCCCGGGATGCGCCCTGGCGCACCTGCCGGCCCCGGAGCAGCAGGAGAGGAAGCGGCGTACGGTGGCCGAGGCCCTGGCCCTGCACCTGGGTCGGATCGTGCCGGTGGACGCCGTGTTGCCGGCACCCCGCCCCACCGGGTACCGAGCCGGCGCCAAGCTGGCCTTCGGCCGCCAGGGCACCCGGGTGGTGCTGGGCATCTTCGCCCGTGGCTCCCACAGGGTGGTGGACATCCCCCGCTGCCCGGCCCACACCCCGGCGCTGGCTGCCGCGGCCCGGGCCGTGCGGACGTTGATCGGCCGGGCGCCCGGCCTGGTGTGGCAGGGGCCCGGT
>JAADGT010000347.1:6536-16110 GCA_013152215.1 Deltaproteobacteria bacterium | reverse complement strand
TCCCTGTACAGATTGATCGTTTTATTAGCGAGGAGTAAGGGGCAATGGGCTATGTAAGCAAGAGAAAACGCCCAAACGAGTATGCGAGCAAATCTTCTCACGTCTATGTTATCAATTCGCCTTCGGTGAGGAATTTTCTCGCTAGATGCGATTTACCCAAACGCGCGGACGAAGTCTCTTTAGATAATTATTTAATTCAATCACTTGAGCCAACTGATGACAATCCCATCCGTCATATTATTGCCATCGATGGCGGGTATTCCGAAGTGCCCGTACAGGTAGAGTTTCCATCGTCAACAATTGCTTTTTTCCAATTTGGAGCATTGACTTTCAATATCAGGGACTTGGAAGAACTAGACGAACAACCCTTCATTGATCCAGACGACATGACTAAACTCAAGCAAATACAACGCTTGGAGCTTGTGCTTCCGATTCGTAATGTTGCACTCAAAGATGAAGTTACACTCACCAGCTCGGTTCGGAGGGCAATGTACGAGTTTTTCCGAAACGGTCTCGACGATGGTCTCGCTACGTTAAAATGGCTAATTTTCCAAGAATACGATCGAGCGTTAGATCAGTGGAATCTGGCTAATTGTCCACATTGTAATGAGCGTAATGTTCCACTAAAACGAAACCGGATGTCTAAGGAGTATACGTTTGAGTGTATGTTCTGCAATAAAGAGATCTTCCTTACTGATGTTTTTCGCCTTCATGAAGCTATCGACGACGACGTTGGGGCAGGAGGTATTTTGGGGTACGTGACCGTTACTGTAGAGCAAGTGATACTAGCTCATTTGATTCGTCTAATCTTAAAAATGAGACCAGTTCTTCTCGACGAAATACTGTTTATTAAAGATGGACCATTAGCATTCTTCGGACAGACAGCCAACGTGCACAAACCAATGCGGGAGCTAGTCAAGTTCCTGTTCGACCGCCATAATTTGCATTTAGCTGGACTTGAGAAGAGTGGTCCTTTTGTCGAGCACGCAGACGAAATTGCGCAGAGACTCGGATTAGGGGAATTCTTGATTCTTAGCGACGAGTATATCTACAAGTATATAATTCCTGGACGTGCTAATCCAAATAATCCATATGGTTGTACCACTTACTATGGGAACAAGATTATTTTTCGGAGTTCTGATGATAGAACCTATGTTATCACGCTTCCGACCACAGAGGTATTAACAAACCCGACAGTCCATGATTTCCGCAACCTTGATGTCATCCTGAGTAACATTCAGAAGCTGCGCTGCGATATGTACGACGATGCTCTTTTCCCTGTTGCCCTTGTCAACAAACTCGTGTCACTTGCTGATCATCCCAGTACGCGGATTTTGCAGCGCTTTGCTGTAGACACTATGCATGTGCATCCTGGCTGAGATAGAAGAATATCCTAAACTGCGCTACTGAAGGCAAGGTCAGATAATCCAAAATCCACGAGGAATGCTGCCCACCAGGGGCTCCCAGCCGACAGCGTCGTCCCTGAAGAATCCCAAATCGGGCCGTGGTCGGCTCATCCGGCCGGGGTAGGGCCCCAAGCCCCGAACCGCCTCCAGATCCCCAGAAACCTCTCCAGCCACGTTCTGCGCTCCGTGGAGGTATTCTCAGGGCTCTTAACACCGGCCAGCACCCCAAACACGAGCCAATAAAGCTCCCGCAGGAGCTTGCGCAGGTTGTACCCACACCCCGCCAACAGCGCGTTCATCCGATCCCCCGCCTCCCCCTTCAGGTGGTTCCGCCCCATCCGATGGTCCCCCTTCAGGTGCCCGATCGTTGGCTCCACCGCCGCCCGCCTCTTCGTAAGCGCTTTATAAACCGCCTCCCGGCACGAGTTGGGCCTGCAGGTCCTCCGGCAGGTGCTGCGGGAGGAGTGCCCGGTAGTCCTCCGTGGTCCTCGCGTAGGGCACCCGCTCGAACAGGTGCTTCAGGTACCGATACGGTTCCAGCCCGTTCGCTTTCGCCGTCTCAATCAGGCTGTAGAGCGCCGCGCTCGCCCACGCCCCTGCCGGTGTCGCGCTAAAGAGCCAGTTCTTCCCCCCCACCACAAACGGCCGGATCGCGTTCTCCGCCAGGTTGTTGTCCGGTGTCAGAAACCCGTGGTCCACGTACACCACCAGGCGCGACCACTGCGCTCGGGCGTAGTGCACCGCCTTGCCCAGCAGACTCTTCGGCGTCACCTGGGTGGCTTTCTTGTCCAGCCACGCCTTGAACTCCTCCAGCACCGGCCGGGCATGCTCCTGCCTCTCTCGCACCAACGCCGACCCCGTGAGCCCCTGCGCTTGGGCCCGCCGCTCGATGGCATAGAGCTTTCGAATCCTCGCCACCGCCCAATGGGCCGCCGTGGTCGGCGTCTTCCCCTTGGGCGCGCTGGCCACCTTCGCCGCCTCCACGAACTTCCGGCGTACGTGCGCCCAGCACCCTGCGTGCGTTACCCCAGGCTGGTGGTCCAGGAAGTCGTACCCGGTGTATCCGTCCGTCTGCACGCACCCCTCGTACCCCCTCAGGTACTCCCGGGCCACACGCCCCTCCCGCGTCCGATGGTACTGGTACTCCACTGCCGGCCGCCCCAGTGGTCCGCCCAGAAACACCCACATGTACGATTTCGTCTGCGCGGTGCGCCCCGGTTCCTGAAGGACCTGCACCGTGGTCTCGTCGCACCGCACCACTGGCCCCGCCCGCACCTCCTGGCTCAGCAGTTCGATCACCGGCCGACAGCCCTCGGCCGCCTGAAGCGCCCAGTGGCACAGAGTCGTCCGAGACAGATCCACCCCGATCCGCTCAAACTGCTTGCTCTGCCGGTAAAAGGGAATGGCGTCCGCATACTTGGCCGTCATCACGTAGGCCAAAAGCCCTTCGCTGGCGATTCCCTTCGGGATCAGGTGCGGCCGAGCAGGCGCAATCACCACCGTCGGCCCCTCGTCCTCCACCCCCTCGCACGCCCTGCACGCATACTTGGGCCGAATCTCCCGGATCACCTGGATCCGCGCCGGCACGATGTCCAGCCGCTCCGAGGTCTCCTCCCCGATCCGGACCTTCTGCGCCCCGCACCCGCAGCGCTTCTCCTCCTCCGGCACATCGTTGACCACCTCCACCCGCGGCAGGTTCGCCGGCAGGGCCTTCCGGCCCCGCTTCCGCCGCCGCGTGTGGGAGGAAACCTCGACTTCCTCTTCCTCTCCTTCCCCTTCCCCTTGTGCCGTAACCGTGTCTTCCGCTTCGTTAAAGAGGAGCAGCTGTTTCTTCTCCGCCTCGCTCAACCGCTCCGTCTTCCGGCCAAACATGCGGTGCTTCAGAAACTGCACCTCCTCCTGCAACAACGAAACGTCCGACCGAAGCTTCTTGTTCTCCTCGGCCAGCGTACGGTTCTCTTCCTGCGCAGCCAGCAATAAGCTACGCAACGTAGAGAGGTCGTTCGGAATGGCGGGCGATGTCGTTTTCATCGACCCGCCCTATACCACAAAGAGCGCCTCCATGTCCAGTCTTTCTCTGATTCTGAGGCTTTTTTTACGCAGCAGATCCAAACGACAACCGACGATGAGAACCCTCCTGCTCCACTTCCAGCCCGCTCAATAACCACAAAAGCTGCCGCGGCTCGATCTCCAACACCTCCTTCTCACTACCGGGCCACCGAAACCGATCCGCCTCCAGCCGCTTCTGCCACAGGCAAAACCCGTTGTGGTCCCAGTAGAGCGCCTTCACGATCGTCCGCGCCCGGTTGCAAAACACGAACAGGTGGCCCGACAGCGCATCTGGGTCTCCACCAACGCCGCAAGCCCGTTGATCGCCTTTCGCATGTCTGTAGCCCCCACCGCCAAGTACACTCGCGTCCCCGACGGCACCCCGATCATGCCAGCCGCTCCAATGTGCGTACGAGCCGCGCCAGGGTCGCCTCCTCAAACCCCGGCCCCACCCGAACCTCGTAGCGGCCGCCGATCCACACGCAGAGATGGGCCCCCGGCGCGCTCTGACCCATTGCCAACCCCAACGAGAGGCCACGGTACCCACCGGAATCAGACGGGCCCGCCCCTCCGGTACCGCCGCCACGTTGGTGCCCCGTGCCAGCTGCCGCCTGCGTTGCCGCTTCACCCGGTAGCTTCCGATTACCGCCATGCCATCCTCCTTTCCGACCAGGAAAACGACCAGGAAAACGGGT
The DNA here is from genome assembly GCA_013152215.1 of Deltaproteobacteria bacterium. Taxonomy (GTDB): domain Bacteria; phylum Desulfobacterota; class Deferrisomatia; order Deferrisomatales; family Deferrisomataceae; genus Deferrisoma. Next base: position 11,960 of record JAADGT010000347.1, on the reverse strand, counting down.
CCCTCCAGTCGGATCGCAGGATGACAGGCCACGGTCAGACGGAACAGAAGGGGTTTATTGAGCGCTTACGCCTCTTCACCCACTTCCACGCTGTCCGCGTCATCCGCTTTTTACGCCCCCGGCATACCTGCACGGTTGTTCCGGCCAGGTCCCTCGGCACCCCCTGATGGTTCTTCCGACTTTTTGGTGGGTAACGGGGTCCATGGGCAGCGTGAAGATCGTATGATTGAGCAGTTAAAGAGGCTGCCGGAGTAGCCGCCTTTAGGCGGCTCCCGGTGTTGAACCGCTTTGAGCGGTCCACGGTTTTGCAAACCCCCACCTTTGGTAGGGGTGCGTGACCTGTCCACGAAACCGGGGCAACTTCACGGGGCCGTCCCAGGGGGTTGCGTCGGGCTCGCTTCGGGGGGGCGATGGCGCCCCGTGGGGGCCATGCGCGGCGCCCGCTTCGCCCCGGCTTCGGTGCAGCCGAGGGAGCCGGCTGTCCGGCCAAAAAAAGCGGGGCCCCTACAGGGGCCCCGCTTTCGGGTCGGTCCGAAACGGTCGGGCTCAGGCGCAGCCGCCGGAGCAGCTTCCGCAGTCGGTGGGCTCGCAGCCGCCGCCGAACAGGGCCGCCAGCTCCTCGGGCCGGGGCTTGCGGACCTCGGCCACGGTCACCTCGAAGTGGAGCCGCTCGCCGGCCAGGGGATGGTTGAAGTCCGCCACGACCACGTCGTCGCGAACCTCGTTCACCCGGAACACCACGGGGCCGTGGGGGCCTCGGGCCTCGAACCCCATGCCGGGCTCGATCTCCATATCGGCCGGGAAGTTCTCGCGGGGGATCTCCCGCATGAGGTCCTGCCGGGGCAGGCCGTAACCGTCCTCGGGCTCTACGGTCACCTTGGCGGACTGGCCGGCCTCCATGCCCCGCAGGGCACGCTCCAGGCCGGGGATGATCTGGCCCTTGCCGAAGATGAAGCCAAGCGGTTCCCCCGGGTCCGAACGGTCCACCACCTCGCCCGAGTCGAGGGTGAGGGTGTAGTCGATGGCCACGTACAGGTTGTCTTCTGCCTTCATAACTCTCTTACCTCCAAAAAAAGTTTGCCCGGCCCCCTTGTGTCTCGGGGAGACCGGGACGTTGCGAAGCCACCCTACCCGGCCCGGATACGTCTGTCAAACGAAAAGGTTCTTTTTTTGTAACTTCCGCTAGGATGCTAGGAGGCTGGGATGCTAGGAGGCTTAAAAACCATCCTGATTTCCGGGCGTTCCAAGCATGGCCACGCCTGTTCGGCATCACCTCACCGTCTCGGGGGCATGGGGCCTGGATTCGGCTAGGCGGCTGGGCAGCTAAGCGGCCTGGCGGCTCCCGAGCCGCGGCGGCATTCCTTGAGGTGGCCCGTGCCCATCTGATAGATTCGGTGATCCCCGTCCGAGGCGGGTGGGGCGAGCCGCCAAGCGGCCCGGCCGCCCAGCCGTCCATTCCAACGAAGTTGTCAAGGAGGTCTCCCCATGCCCGTGTCCCAACGCGTTCGCACGGCCCTCGAGCGGGCCTCGTGGATCCGGAAGATGTTCGAGGAAGGGGCCCGTCTGAAAAAGGAGCTCGGGCCGGAGAACGTGTACGACTTCAGCTTGGGCAACCCCAACCTGGATCCCCCGGATCGGTTCCGGGAGGTGCTGCAGGAGCTGGCCCAGGACGATCCCCCGGGGTGCCACGGATACATGCCCAACGCCGGGTTCCCGGAGGTCCGCGAGGCCGTGGCGAGCTACGTGTCGAAAGAGCAGGGGGTGGACCTCACGGCGGACCACATCGTGATGACCGTGGGGGCCGGGGGAGCCCTGAACACCGTGTTCCGGGCCATCCTGGACCCGGGCGACGAGGTGGTGGTGCCTCGACCCTACTTCGTGGAGTACAACTTCTACCTGGACAACCACGGGGGCGTGCTCAAGACCGTGCCCACCACCGAGGCGTTCGACCTCCGGCTCGACGTCTTGGACGAGGCGATCGGCCCCCGGACCCGGGCCGTGCTGATCAACTCGCCCAACAACCCGACGGGCAAGGTGTACGACCGGGCCAGCCTGGAGGCCCTGCGGGACCTCCTGGACCGGAAGTCGGCCGAGCTGGGACGCAGGATCTATCTGATCTCGGACGAGCCGTACCGGAAGATCGTGTACGACGGGGTCGAGGTGCCGCCCGTGCTCGAGATCTTCCCCTATGCCTTCGTGTGCACCTCGTACTCCAAGGATCTGAGCCTGCCGGGGGAGCGGATCGGGTACATCGCGGTGAGCCCCCGCATGGACGACGTGGCCCTGGTGACCGGGGCCCTGACCTTTACCAACCGGATCCTGGGGTACGTGAACGCCCCGGCCCTGGCCCAGCGGGTGGTGGCCCGGCTCCAGGGGGTCACGGTGGACCTGGAGTTCTACCGGCGCAACCGCGACGCCCTGTACCAGGGCCTGGTGGAGGCGGGATACGACTGCCCCAAGCCGGAAGGGGCGTTCTACCTGTTCCCCAAGAGCCCCATCGAGGACGATGTGGCCTTCGTGCGCGAGCTCCAGAAGGAGAACATCCTGGCCGTGCCCGGAAGCGGGTTCGGCGGCCCGGGCCACTTTCGTCTGGCCTACTGCTGCTCGTACGAGACCGTGGAGCGGAGCCTCCCCGGGTTCCGCCGGGCCCTGGAGCGGGTCCGGGGTTGAACGCCCACTCCCCACGAAACGGAGCACCCATGACCGAACCGCAGCCCCGCGGCCACTTCGGCCCCTTTGGGGGCCAGTACGTGGCCGAGACCCTCATGCCCGCCCTGGAGGAGCTGGAGGCGGCCCTGGAGGCCGCGAGCCGGGACCCCGGGTTCTGGGAGGAGTTTTGGGGCCTCCTGCGTACCTACGTGGGACGGCCCACGCCGTTGACCCCGGCCCACCGGCTCACCGAGGCCCTGGGCGGAGCCCGGATCTACCTGAAGCGGGAGGACCTGTGCCACACCGGGGCTCACAAGATCAACAACACCCTCGGGCAGGTCCTACTGGCCCGACGGATGGGCAAGCGCCGAATCATCGCCGAGACCGGGGCGGGGCAGCACGGGGTGGCCACCGCCACGGCTGCGGCCCTGTTCGGGATGGAGTGCGCCGTGTACATGGGCGCCGAGGACGTGCGGCGGCAGGCGCCCAACGTGGAGCGGATGCGGCTGCTGGGGGCCGAGGTGGTGCCGGTGGAGAGCGGGAGCCGAACCCTGAAGGACGCCATGAACGAGGCGATCCGTCAGTGGGTGACCCACGTGGAGACCACCTTCTACGTGATCGGCTCGGTGGCCGGCCCCCACCCCTACCCGGCCATGGTTCGGGAGTTCCAGCGGGTGATCGGTGAGGAGACCCGGGCCCAGTGCCTGGAAACCCTGGGCCGATTACCCGACGCGATCGTGGCCTGCCTGGGGGGCGGCTCCAACGCCATGGGCATGTTCGCGCCGTTTCTGGAGGACCCCGTCACCCTGGTGGCCGTGGAGGCGGCCGGCGAGGGGGTGGAGACCGGCCGCCACGCCGCGGCCATCGGCGCCGGCCGGGTGGGGGTGCTCCACGGTATGAAGTCGTTCTTCCTCCAGGACGGGGACGGTCAGATCCAGGAGGCTCACTCCATCTCGGCCGGGCTCGACTACCCGGGCGTGGGGCCGGAGGTGGCTTGGCTGGTGGAGTCGGGCCGGGTGCGCACGGTGACCGCCACCGACGCCGACGCGCTGGAGGCGTTCCATCTGACGGCCCGCACCGAGGGCATCCTGCCGGCGCTGGAGAGCTCCCATGCCCTGGCCCGGGCCGGGGACCTGGCCCGGGAGATCGGCCCGGACGGGATTCTGGTGGTCAACCTCTCGGGCCGCGGCGACAAGGACCTGGCCACGGTCCTGGCCGCGGGGAAGGGAGGTGCCGCGTGAACCGCCTGGAGTCGGCGCTTCGTTCGGTGCGGGATCGGGGGGGGAAGGCGTTGGTGCCGTTCCTGACGGCGGGGTTTCCCGACCGGCAGACCTTCGTGGATCTGTTGCTGGAGGCGGAGCGGGCCGGAGCGGATGCGCTCGAGGTGGGGATCCCGTTCTCGGACCCCTCGGCCGACGGACCGGTGATCCAGGAGGCCAGCGCCCGGGTGCTGGCGGCCGGGTACCGGCTGGAGCACGCGTTCGCCGATCTGCGGGCCGCCCGGGACCGGGGCCTGGGGATCCCGGCCCTGTTCATGACCTACTACAACCCGGTGCTGTCCCGGGGCTCCGAGCGGTTCGCCCGGGAGGCCCGGCAGGCCGGGGCCGACGGGGTGCTGGTGGTGGACCTTCCCTGGGAGGAGAGCGGCGAGTTCCTGCCCGTGGCCCGGGATCAGGGGCTCGACACGGTGCTCCTGGTGGCGCCCACCACGCCCGAGGAGCGGGTGGGCCGCATCGTGGCCGGCGCCTCGGGGTTCGTGTACTGCGTGAGCGTGACCGGGGTCACCGGGCAGAAGCGGCCCGTCGAGGCCACCGTGGACGATCTGGTCGGCCGGGTGCGTCGTCACACGGATCTGCCCGCTCTGGTGGGGTTCGGGGTGTCGGACGCCGCCTCGGCCGCGGCGCTCGCCGCGCGCTCGGACGGGGTGATCGTGGGCAGCGCCCTGATCCGGACCGTCGGCGACCATGCCGGGGCCTCGGCCGTGGCTCGGGCTCGCAAGTTTCTGGACTCCCTACGGGAAGCGTTGAAGGGTTAGGACTAGGGATGCTTTCAAGCCTTCCAGCCTCCTAGCCTTCCAGCCCTCTAGCCGTCTTGCCTTTTGGCTACGGTGACGGCATCTTGTATGCATTGAGGATGGGCTGGACGATTCTTCCGGCTTGGTCGCGTGCCAGCCCTCCAGCATCCCAGCCTTCCAACACAAAAGAGGTGCCATGCGAGTTCGTGACGTTCGAAGGGGATACGTGTCGGGTACCCCTTCGCCGGGTCGCCCCCGTCGAGAGGCTCCGGTGGAGGGGGTGGCCGGGGTCGGTGTGGCCGTGGACCGTGTGGAGGTCTCGGACCGGGGCCTCGAGGTGCAGCGGGCTCGGACCCTGGCGCTCCTGGCCCCGGAGGTGCGAGAGGAACTGGTAGAAGCCCTGTCCCAGGCGATCCGGGAAGGCCGGTATCGGGTGAGCGGCCGGGAGGTGCTGCCCCGCCTGTTGCGGGAGCACGCCTGGGGCCTGGGGGGGCATGGAGAGGCGTTCCCGTACGGGTGAGGATCCCCCGCGCCCGCCTCGGTTCCGTCGCCGGCGGACGGCGCCAGCCGAGGAGGTGTAGCCATGCCCATGTACCCGTACCACTGCCCCAAGTGTGACAAGGACTTCGACGTGGAGATGCGCCCCACGGAGGTGGGGAAGCGCACCGTGGAGTGCCCGAGTTGCCATGAGAAGAAGGTGACCCGGGTGTACACCGGATTTTTCGCCAAGACGAGCCGGAAAGCATGACCCACTGGGGCGG
>JAADGT010000347.1:0-6513 GCA_013152215.1 Deltaproteobacteria bacterium | reverse complement strand
GAACCGCGTTCGCCCCGCCGGCGGGGGACGAATCCCAGGGCGGCAGGCGGATCGGGCCTGCCATTTTTGTGTGGACGTTGGGGCTTTTGGCCCGTTGGGCGGCTAGAAGGCTGGAAAGCTGGAAGGCTAGGAGGCTGGGCTCCTGGCGTGGTCGCTTTCCCCCACCTGTGGGAGCGGCCTCCAGGCCGCGACGAGTTCCGGACGGGCCTTGCGGCCCGGGATCGCGACCGAGAGGTCGCTCCTACGCGGCAGATCCTCTGCCCGCATGATCGGCACGAGAAGTTGCTTTTTCGCAAGCTGGCCGCCTCGCGGTCTACCCGAGCTTCCAAGGAAACCTCATGCTGGCTCCTCCGATCCAGAAGGTGATGAGAGAGCTCCAGAGGCTCCCCGGGGTGGGCGAGAAGACCGCCACGCGGTTCGTGCTCCACCTGCTCAAGGCGCCCCGGACCGAGGTGGAGTCCTTGGCCCGAGCCCTGGTGGAGCTCAAGGAGAAGGTGAAGCCCTGCTCGGTGTGTTTCCAGCTCACCGAGTCCGATCCTTGCGCCGTGTGCGCCTCGCCCCGAAGGGACCGGAGCGTGGTGTGCGTGGTGGAGGACCAGGCCGGCGTGCTCGCGATCGAGCGGACCCGCACCTTCTTCGGGCTCTACCACGTGCTCGGGGGGCACCTGTCGCCCATGGAGGGGGTGGGGCCCGAGGATCTTCGGATCCGGGAGCTGGTGGACCGGATCGGGCACGGGGAGATCCGAGAGGTCATCGTGGCCACCAACCCTCACGTGGAGGGGGAGGCCACGGCGTTGTACCTCAAGAAGCTTCTCGAGCCCCTGGGGGTCCGGGTCACCCGGATCGCGCGCGGGGTGCCCCTGGGAGGCGACCTGGAGTACATCGACGCCCTGACCCTCGGACGAGCCCTGGAGGGGAGGAGCTCGTTCTGATGGTGGTCCGTGCCGTGTGGCCCACCGCGGAAGGGCGGCCCTTCTTCGCGAACCTCAAGGTGATGCGGGCGACCCTCCAGGCTTTGGAGGCTGCCCTGGGGGTGGGGGGCCGAGTGCGGGCGTGGGTGTTTTTGGAGGACCGGTTCGCGTTCGTGGCCGAGGGAGGGGGCGATCTGTCCGGTCGGCTGGCCGAGGCCCGGAGCCGAGCGGAGGAGCGGTTCCGAGCAGAGAACGGACAGGCCCTCTGGGGGCCGGTGGTGGAGGAGGTCGAGGTCGCGGGTCCGCCCGACGTCGTCACCCGCCCCCTGGTCCAGATGCCGGTGGCCGCGGGGTTGGCCCAGCACCCGGACGAGTACCCGTGGTGCGGGGGGGAGTGGTTGGTGGGGATCACCGGGGATACCACGGGCCGGAGGGGCTAGATCCCGGGTCCCTCAGCCGGAGGGAGGAGAACGGAATATGCAGACCGAAAGGGATGGGGAAGGCGAGCCTGCGGGGGGGACAGGAGGACTGTAGAGGCGTGGGTGACCGGACTTTTCAGCTTTCCGGCTCGATTTGCCGAAACGGTGGCAAAGCGCCAGCCTCAAGGGGATTCCGGAGGGAGGACCGTAGTCCACTCGGGATGTGCCCGATGCGACGAAAAGGGGGTTTGTGGATGCGGGGGCTGTTGATCGGTGTATTGCTGATAGGCATCGCAGCCGGCGCCGCGGCAGAGGAGGTGCTGATCCTCCACGATCCGGCGTTGCCTCCGGCCCGCCAGGTGGTCGATGCCTTCAAAGACGCCCTGGAAACGGCTTTCTCCCGCCGAGGGCCCCGGCGCCTCGTGCCGGTGACGTTCCGTGAGGTGGCGTGCGGCAGGGACACGCCGGTGGGTGCCCGAGGCTCGGGCCCGGATCTCATTCTCGCCGTGGGAACGCGGGCCCTCGAAGTGGCAGGAGGGGGGCCGGACCCGGAGATCCCCGTCGTGTATGCGCTCGTGCATCGCCCACCCGCGTGGACGAGGGACCAAGCCCACGTAACCGGTGTGGGTATGGAGGTGCCCGCGGAAAAGTGGATCCGGATGATCCGGCAGGCCCTGCCGGAGGTGGACCGCCTGGGAGTTTTTTTCGACCCCGCCAACACCGCCCGGTTCGTTGAGGATGCGAAGAGAGCGGCGAACCGCCAGGGAATGGAGCTCACCGCGGTGGAGGTTCGGTTCCCGAAAGAGGTGCCGGCACGGTTGGAGGAACTGCCGCCGGACATCCAGGGGCTCTGGATGATCCCGGATCCCACGGTGATCACCCGGGAGACGGTGGAGTCTTTTCTTTTGTACTCGCTCCGGCACCGGGTGCCGGTTGTGACGTTCTCCGAGGGGTACCTCTCCCTGGGCGCCACCGTTGCCGTGACCCTGGATTTCCCATCGATCGGACGCCAAGCCGCGTCCTTGGCGTGGCGCATCCTCAACGGCGAACCCCGGGAGGCCCTCCCCCCTGAAGCCCCCAACGGGGTGATTCTCAGGGTCAACCCCCGCGTGGCCCGGAAGTTGGGCGTGCGCCTGGGTACGTCACCCCCGGGGCAGGGACGGTAGGGGTCGGCATGGATGCGAAGAGGCGTTGCGCTTTCGTGCCGTCGCGGCACTTTGCACTGCAGACCTATCTGTACCTGTCTGCGACCATCCTGATCGCGACGGTGCTGCTGAGCGGGACCCTGATCCATTTCCAGCAGCGGATGCTTCGTCGCCAGATGCAGGACAAGGGCCGGACGGTGGTGTCGTTCTTGGCGGAGAGCCTCCGGATCGGACTCTTTTCGGAGAACGCCGAGGAGATTCGCTCCGCGCTGTTGCCGGCGCTGAAAGACGACGATGTGGAGTGGGTGGCCGTGTTTGACCCCTCCTGGCGGCTCTTACAGTACGGGCGGGATCGGCCCGGATCGATTCGGAATGCAAAGAATCACGTGCCGGCGCCGCCGGACGAGGCCCGAGCGATCGTGGAGCAACCTGGGCGGATCGCCCACTACGAGGAAGCCGGGAGTATTACGTTCTGGAAGGCGGTGAGGGCAGAGCCGAGCACCCCAACGGTGGAGGGGCTGTATTTTTTCGCCGGTCCGTTGGGTCGGTCCGACTCGGGGACCGTGCTGGGATACGTGGGGGTGGAGGTCAGCAAGCAGGCGCTGCAGGCCGGCTTTCGGGCCATCGTGTTGCGCAGCGTGGGCGCTGGGGTAGCGTTCCTGCTGTTGGGCTGCTGTGTCACCTTTTTCGTGGTGCAAGGGGCGTCTCGACCCCTGCGGCGTCTCCTGAACGAGATGAGACGCCGGGGTATTTGGGCCGAGCCCCCTGCGTCCCGAGGGGTTCTGGCCGACCCCTTTTACGACCTGGTGCGGGCGCTGGACCGGGCGTTCGTGACCATCGACGAGCTCAGAGTTGGGCTGGAGGAACGCGTTCAGGAGAGAACCGTCGAGCTGACCGAGGCGAACCAACGGCTCCAGGACGAGGTGCGGGAGCGAGCGCGGGTTCAGGAAGAGCTGAAGCGAGCTCGGGACGAGCTGGAAGAGCGGGTCAGGGAACGGACCGAGGAGCTGGAGACGGCGTACAAGCAGCTGGCCCACTCGGAAAAGCTCAACGCCCTTGGCATGCTGGTCGCCTCGGTGGCCCACGAACTGAACAATCCCCTTACCGGAATCCGAGGGGTGCTCGAATCGTTGGAGTACAAGGGCGGTCTTTCCCCTCGAGAGACGCGCCTGGTGAAGCTGGCGATTCAGGAATGTGACCGGATCGATCGGCTGATTCAGAACCTCAGGGACCTGTATCGGCCGACCACGGGCCGAACCGAGGACCTCGACCTGAACGAGCTGGTGGAGTCCGTCGTGCTTCTGTGTACCAAGGATCTCCTCGTACGGGGGATCGAGGTGGAGACGAACCTCTCGGAGGGCCTGCCGAAGGTTCGGGCTGTGGCAGACCAATTGAAGCAAGTGGTGTTGAATCTGATCACCAACGCCCGGGACGCCATGCCGTCGGGGGGGACCTTGAGGGTCAGGACCGAAGCCGAGGGGGGGTGGGTTCGGATCCATGTGGAAGACACGGGCGGGGGCATCGAGGAGAAGGACCTGGAGCACATCTTTCAGCCTTTCTTCTCCACCAAGGCGGCGGGGGAAGGAACCGGTTTGGGACTCTCGATCTCCCGAGGTATTGTCAAACGCCACGGGGGCGACATCGAGGTCGTGAGCCGGGTAGGCGAGGGGACGCGGTTCACGGTGAGCCTGCCGGTGCCGGCTCCGGCCCAGGACGGGGAGCGGGACGGTACGGCCGGGATGGGGCGCGGGGGCGTGGATTCCAGTTGATCCCGGGGAAGCGGAGGAGAACGGTGAGCAGAGTCCGGTGTTTCCCGCACCTCCTGTTGGTTGCGGCTCTGGTCTGCTTCGGGCCGTTGGGGGCCGACCGGTCGCTGGCTTGGGCGGACGACCAGGCCGTGTTCGAACGCATGTACTTCCCAGGGGAGACCCTGGTGGAGGCTCCGACCCGCCACCCCAAGCCGTTGTCCCAAACGGCGGAGAACGTGACGATCATTACCGCCGAGCAGATCCGGGACATGAACGCCCACACCTTGGCCGAGGCGTTGAACCGGGTACCCGGCGTGTTCGTGGAGTTCTTCGGGGCGGATCTGGGGAGCCTTTCCTTGACCCGGATCCAGGGTTCCCGCGAGGAACACGTGCTGGTGCTGGTGGACGGGATCCCCTGGAACTTCCTCTCCGGCGGCAACGCGGAGACCCTGACCATCCCGGTGGGGATCGTGGACCGGGTGGAGGTGATCAAGGGTCCGGCATCGTCGGCGTGGGGGTCGTCCCTCGGCGGCGTGATCAACGTGATCACCAAGGACGTCGGCCGGCGGTCCCGGCCCGAGGGGAGCGGCTCGGTCTCGTACGGGCCGGGCACCACCTTGGACGCTCGAGCCGAGGCGGCCGGCCGAGCAGGCCGGTTGGGGTACTACCTTTACGCAGGGTACCAGCGCGCCGAGTGGGAACGGACCCACGGAAGCTTCCGGAACCGGGCGGCTTATGCCAAGCTCTCGTTCCCCGTGCGGCCGGGGTTGCGGATCAGCGCCACCGGAGGATACGTGGAGCCGAAGCCCGAAGCCGGACATCTGGTGGACCAGGGGGCGCGAGCAGAAGACGAGATGAGGGCTAGATTCGGGACGCTGATGGCGGACGCCGACATCTCGGAGCGATTGGGGGTTCATCTGGCTGCCTACTACTATGAGAACCGGCTGGATGGGGTGGCCCGGGAAGACGGGGCGTTGGGCCGGGTCGGCACACTGCTGCGGAGAGTGCTGTACGACGAGATATCCCTGGGCTTCAGGGGGCGGCTGGTGTGGAGCCCCGAGGGGCATATGGTGGTGCTCGGGGTGGACTACGATCACGGCCAGCTGGATCAAACCGTGGAATCTGGGCCGACCTTTCAGTCGCTGGGCACCCCAGCCCGGTTCACTTCCAGCCCCGAGGTGGACCGATGGGGGGTGTATCTGAACGATACGTTCTCCGTGGCCGGCTGGAGTCTGACTCCCGGGCTCCGGTTGGACGAGCACTCGGTGACCGGACCGATCATGAGCCCAAGCCTGGGCGCGGTGCGCCGGGTGGCCGACCACACCGTGGTCCGGGCCACGGCGGCTCGGGGGTTCTCGAGCCCTCCCCTGTCCGAGCTCTCCGGCGGGGGCATCAACACCGACCCCAACCCGGACCTGGAGCCGGAGAAGATCTGGTCGGTCCAGGTCGGGGTGGAGACCAAGGCCGTGCCGTTCCTGTGGGCCAAGGCCACGGGGTTTTGGCACCGTCTGGTGGACCAGAGGGTGGCCGAGCCCTCCCCCGACACCGAGGGGAATGTGCGCAAGGTGAACGGCGACGGTGCCACCCGGGCCGGCGTGGAGCTTGAGCTGGAGACCGCTCCCGTGTTCCGTACCTCCCTTCGTTGGGGCGTGGGGTACGTGGACCACGACCAGGAGGGGGACCAGGACGACCGGGAGCAGTACACTCTCGACGTGGCCCTGGTCCACCGGTGGCCCGGCTCGTTCCACGGGGAGCTGGCCGGCCACTTCGTGTGGTGGGACCTAGGTGCGGGTTCCGGCGAGGGGAAGCGCAACGACCCGGTGTGGGACCTGAACCTGTGGAAGCGGTTTCGGATAGGGACCGGGCTGGACCTGGACGCGTTCCTCACGGCCCACAACCTGTTCCAGGGCCGGCAGTACACCGATCCGGACCGGCCCAACCCTGACCGGTGGGTGGAGGTGGGGCTGCGATTTTCCTTTTGATTCCAGCCCCGAACCGAGATAGACTGGAAAACGTCGTTTTGGGGAAACGTCGAGGCCCATTTTCGACCCACTCGGAGAAAGGAGGTCAGACGATGGAAGAGCTCGGGATTCTGGTTCTGGACGAGGGGATCGACGGGGAGGCTTTCGGGCCGATGACTACTTGTTGTTTCACTTCTGTGGCGATCCTGCGCTGGAGCGGCTAGAAGGTTTTTGATCGGGTCGTCGACGACCTGGTTGGCGGGAGCCTCGGCTCCCGCTTTTCTATTTGTCGGAAACGGGGGAGCGGGTGGACAGAAATCCACGGTAAC
>JAADGT010000348.1:6528-6819 GCA_013152215.1 Deltaproteobacteria bacterium | reverse complement strand
ACGACGCGGTGTGCCCGGCTACCGACCAGCGGGGCGAGCCCCGGCCGGAGGACGGCGACGGCGACGGCGCCGCCCGGTGCGACATCGGTGCGGTGGAAGCGGTGCCCCAGTTCCTGTAGGGCGGGTCCGAGGGGAAGGCGGAAGGCGGCCGGGGGGACCGGACGGCGAGTAGGGGGGAGGAGGTGCGGCGATGGGGCGAGGGACCGTTTTTGCTCTGGGGTGTGCGATGCTCTTTCTGGCCGGGTGCGCGGCCGCGCCGCCCAAGGGGGACCTGCAGCGCGGGTTCTCGGT
>JAADGT010000348.1:0-6515 GCA_013152215.1 Deltaproteobacteria bacterium | reverse complement strand
GGCCCACCGCGCCGGCCGCGATGGTGCCGGTCACCCTGTTCGACACCCGGTCGGGCCGGCCCGTGGCGTCGGCCCAGACCAACATGTTCGGCAAGTACGGGTTCTCCGGGCTGCCCCCGGGCTCCTACGCGGTGCGGGTCGAGAAGGTGACCCGGGAGGCGTACGTGGTGGACCGCGACCTGCGGCTCGACATCGACCTGAACGCCCCGGGCGGGGTCATGAACTACGCGGCCGCCGCGCCAGCCGGCGGAGCCGCCGCCCCGGCCGGCCCCAACGACCCCCGGCTGGCCCGCCAGATCGCCGGCGTATGGTGGGGCTATTCGGGCAGCACCGAGCGCCGGATCGGCCTGTGCCCGGGCGGGGTGTACCGGGAGTTCACCGAGTCGGGGTACTCGGGCTCGTCCAGCGACCAGTACGGAAACCAGACCATGGCGTGGGGGGCCGCGAGCCAGGGCGGCGGGGCAGGTTCCTGGACGGTGTCGGGCGACAGCCGGTCCGGCACGATCCACGTCAGGTACGGCAACGGATCCACCGCAAACATCCGGTACCGTCAGGTCGGGGATCCGGGGTGCCTAACGTTCGACGGCAACACCCTGTGCCGCAAGTCGACGACCTGTCGATGAGACGGGTCTTTTCCTCCTGCGGCCGCCAACCCGCTAGCGAGAGGCGTTTCCCATGACCCGGATCGTCCGATCGTTTTTCGCGCTGTGCCTTCTGCTGGGCTCCCTGGCTCCGGGGGTCCGGGCCGCCGAGCTGCTGTCCGGCACCGTGTCGGTGGGGATCACCGAGGACGTGGTGCCCAAGGGGGTGGGCCAGAGGTTCCCGGAGGACCAACGCGAACTCCACGCGGTGATGGACCTGAACGCCGTGAGGGCAGGGACCACGATACGGGGCGCGTGGGTGGCGGTGGATGCGGTGAGCGAGCCCAACTACGTGATCGCCGCCACCGACATCCCCATCGAAGCCGACGGGTTCACCCGGGCGCACCTTCAGATCTCTTTGGCCGAAGGGCGGACCTGGCCGCCCGGCAACTACGCGGTGGTTCTGTCCCTCGACGGAGAGGAGTTCGGCCGGGTCCCGTTCTCGATCGCCCCCCGCGGCGGCGACCCGCCCCCCTTGTTCACCACCCTGGGCCTCGCCCGCGCCCTCACGGCCGACGGCCGTCCCGAGGCGTTTGCGGACGAGTTCGACACCGCCGTCGAGACGATCTTCGGGCTGGCCATGACCGAGAACCTGAAGCCGGGCACCCGGATTCGGGGCGTGTGGAGCTCGGCGGCCGGCGGCGGCGTGTTGGGGGAGACCACGGTGACCATCGAGTCCGCCGGCACGAACCTGCTCCGGTTTCGGGCCGGGCGGCCGGAGGGGGGCTGGCCCCAGGGGTGGTACCGGTTCGAGGTGTACGCGGGCGACCAGCGGCTGGCATGGGCGCCGTTCTTCGTGTACCCGGCCCGGCAGGCCGACCAGTCCACGCCGGCCCCCACGGCCGCCGCTCCGGAGGGGCCGGAGGCTCCCCCGGTGGCCGGGGCCGAGTGGACCGTGCTGGTGTACCTGGACGGCGACAACAACCTGGAGCCGTTCGCCCTGAAAGACCTCGAGGAGATGGAGCGCGCCCTGCCGGCCAAGGGGGTGGAGGTGCTGGTGCTGCTGGATCGCGCCAAAGGGTACTCCGATGCCGAGGGAAACTGGACCGGAGCTCGCATCCTACGGGTGCGTCGGGCACCCGAGGAGGGAACCCAGTCGAAGGTGCTGGCCGACCTGGGCGAGGTGAACATGGGCGACCCCGCGGTGCTGCGCGCGTTTATCGCGAAGGGGTTCGGGCTCGCTCCGTCCAAACGGCGGGCGCTGCTTTTGTGGGATCACGGGGGCGGTTGGGCGAGCCACGTCAGCGACGAGCAGGCCCCGGGATCCGACAGCGGGGAGGACCACCTGACCCTGCCCGAGCTGCGCGAGGCCATTGAGGCCGGGCTCCGGGACGCGGGCGTGGCCCGGCTGGACCTGGTGGGGTTCGACATGTGCCTGATGGCCCAGATCGAAACCGCCTACGAGCTTCGGGACGTGGCCGAGGTGATGGTGGCGTCGGAGGCGGTGGAGCCCGGGGACGGCTGGCCCTACGACACCGTGCTCCCCCTGTTCGGCCGGCCGGACCGGGGCCCCCGGCAGGTGGCGGCCGACATCGTGGACGCGTTCGACGCCTACTATCTGGCCCGCAACGAGGTGGTCACCACCCTGTCGGCCCTGGATCTCCGGGAGATCGACGGAACGGTGGAGGCCCTGGACGCCCTGCTGGGTCGCATCGGGGGCATCCTGGGCGAGACGTGGCCGTCGTTCACCCGGACCCTGTTCTTCTCCGAGGGCTACGCCTCCTTGGGAGACGTGCGCAAGGGCAAGAAGGGGCTCCTGAGCGTGGATTTGGGCAATGCCCTCGGCAACCTGGCCCGCATGGTGCCGGCGGTGGGGCGCACGCCAGAGTACGGGGCGTTCGAGGCGGCCCTCCAACGGGTGGTGATCCGCAACCGAACCAGCGCTCGTCATCGCAACAGCCGCGGCGTCGCGGTGTACGCCCCGTTCCGGGCCGATCTGCTCAACGAGGCATATCTCGCAACGCGATTCGGAAGGGAAACTCGATGGGTGCCGACCCTCCGGGCCCTGTATGACGCCCAGCGGGAGAACCCCGCACGGATCCGGCTGGGCGGCATCCGGACGATCAGCCTGCTTCGGAATCAGCCGGTGGGCGAGGTGCTCCACCTCGGTCAGGACGGTTTCGAGTTCACCTTCGAAGGCACCAACCTCCTCTATGCCTACGCCATGATCGGGGAACGGGACGAGGCCCGCGGACGGACCTTGCTCTTTCGGAAGTCGCTGCTGCGCAAGGCCACCCTGGCGGACGAAGGCCTCACCGTGCCCAAACGCGGCCGGACCGAGTTGCTCCAGGTGTACGCGTACTCCGACGGCCGGCATGACGTGCGGTTCCGTTACGACGGTACCCGCCACCTGCTCGCCAACGGAGAGGCCGCGTTCCCGGTCACCCTGGACGAAACCGATATCGGCAACAACGTGGCCCACGTGATGACGGTGCCGGTGCAGTACGTGGACCCGAAGTACGGGGAGTTCTTCGCCACGGTGTACTACAACTGGCTGTGGCTGCCCGCCTCGGTGGTGGTGGAGGTGCCCCGCAAGGACGGCACCGTGATGTACGCCGAGGTGGACCCGCCGCCCGATGCGCGGATCCGGCCCCTGCTGGAGACCGTGGACGACCGGGGAGGGGTGAGCTACACCCCCACGGGCGAGATGGCGTGGAAGGACGGCCCCGTCTTGACCATCGACCTGGTGCCGCCGGGGCAGTACGAGGTCCTGCTGGCGTTGGAGTCCCTCACCGGCCGGTCCGATCTCGGCCGGCATACCTTCCGGGTGGCCGAGCGCGGGGACGACCTGCTGGCCAACCGGCAGTACGCCGCCGAGGAGCTGACGGCCGAAAA
This sequence comes from Deltaproteobacteria bacterium, assembly GCA_013152215.1. Lineage (GTDB taxonomy): Bacteria > Desulfobacterota > Deferrisomatia > Deferrisomatales > Deferrisomataceae > Deferrisoma. The sequence continues at coordinate 3,039 of JAADGT010000348.1, read as the reverse complement.
CCTGGAGGGAGAGTGGGAGTTGATCGATCCCAATGCGTGGCTCCAGGGGCAACAGATCGTGCCCCTGGGAGGGTTCGTGACCTACCGACCCCACCCCCGGCTGAAGGGCGTGCTCAAGAAGGTGGTGAGCCGCCCCCGGGGGCAGGACCTGTTTCGGGGGCTCGACGTGGTCACGGTGATCCAGCGGCAGGGGTTGCCCCACCTGCGCCAGTACGTGCTGGACGAGCGGGGCGTCCCCCGCTTCGACTACGGCTACGGCCTGAGCTATCCGTTGTTCGATCAGGTGAACGGGCAGGGGCTCTTGCTCTCCATGGACCTGCGGAGCGGGGACCTCCAGGTGTTCGTGAAACGCTCCGGTCCAGCCCTTAGGCTCCGGCAGGCCCCCGCATCGGTTCCGGCCGGCCAGCCCCCGGGCCCGGGCGGCACCGCGCCCGGAGCCGGTGCGGTTTCCCTCGACGGCGTGTGGCAGTCGGCAGAGGGCACGGGGCTGGTGATCCAGGGCACCCAGTGGGTGTACTACGAGTTCGGCCAACCGGTGGATCAGGGGGTGCTCCGGGTGCAGGGGGACACGATCGAGGCCCAGAGCCTGGTCACCGGCACCACCATGGTGTTCCGGTTTCGGCTGGGGGCGGCGGAGCTGATCCTGCAGGACGAGATGGGGGGAGTCACCCGGTACGCGCGGGCTCGGTGATCTCGAGTTGCTAAGACCTGCAAACGTATTGCCAGGGTGCGGGGTGGGGGCCTGGTGGAGCGCCGGGTGCGGCCGTATCAGGAGACAGAATTCAGAGGGCAGTGGACAGGATAGACTTTGCCCGAATTCTGTCTTCTGACCTCTGGCTCCTGAATCCCAGGCCCCCAACCCGCACTCCCCAAGGGGAAGGGGCACGGGTCTGGCAATACTTTCGTTGGGATTAGTGCCTTGGCGTGAGGCACGAGGAGCAACGGACATGGGGACTCGGTGGTGGATCGGAGCGGTGGCGGCCCTTCTTTTTGGGGCCCAGGTTTCCGGAGCGGCCGGCACCGAGGTGAGCCTGCCGGCGGCCGGGTTCGCCTTTCGGCCCCCGCCCGGGTGGACGGCCCGGCAGACGCCCCAAGGGGCGGTGCTGGGGCACGCGACGATCCCAGGGCTCCTGGTGGTGTTCCGCCACGAGGCCACCTCTCCCGACGATCTGCGCCGCCTCTTTTCCCAAGGCGTCACCGATGCAGGCACCCGGATCGCCCCTTCGGGGCCGGTGGAGCCCCTGGGTAGGCGGGGAATCGCCGGTCCCCTGGTCGGGACCTCCAACGGCGCCGCCGTGAAGGGGTGGGGTGCCATGGTCCTCGCGCCCGAGGGGGGCGGCGGCGCGGCCGTGCTCGCCGTCAGCTCGGCCGACGCCTACGGCCCGTCGCACCGGGAGGCGGTGGAGCAGGTCGTCCGGTCCCTGCGGTTCCTGGCGCCGGACCGCTCCCTGGCGGCCCGGTTCGTGGGAGTGTGGTGGCACTACGAGAAAAGCGGTATCGCAAGCAACTACTCCACCCGAGAGAGCACGGTGGCCCTGCGGGCGGACGGCACCTTCGTGATGGGGGGCGAGACCGGCTACTCCAACGACGCCGGCAGCGCCCTGGGCACGGCAGCCGCGTCGGGCCGGTGGGAGGTTCGGGGCACCCTGGAAGAGGGAGAGCTCGTGCTCACCTATGCCGGCGGAGGCCGGGACGTGATCTCGTACCGGGTCCATCGGGAGCGGGGCCGGGCGTTCCTGGGGACCATGTACTACTTCGACGGCCAGCTCTACGCCAAGAACGCCCGGCCGTAAGCACCGGGTTAGGGCGGTTTGTTCCCAGCGGGCGGCGCGGCTCACTCCCCGACGGGGCCGAGCCCCTCTTTTTCTGCCCACTCACGAAGGGCGTTTCTTTTCGCCTCCTCCTCGAACCGGTACCAGGTCTCCAGAAGGCCGCGGTCGTGCAGGAAGTCTTTGAAGCGGCCGTAGGCTCCCTTCCGCCGGAAGAATCCCTCCACCGTGCGGGCCTCGTCCGGGATGTGGGCCTCCACGAACCGCCGGACCAGCGCTCGGCCAAGGTCCAACTCGTTCGGGCGGGGCACCTCGATCCACCCCGGCCCCAGGTCGTCGGGCTCTTCGACGCCTTCGGGTGGGTCTTCGTCCATCCATTCGAGGTCATCGCTCCAGAACAGGGTCTCCCCGGTCTCCCGGTGGACGAACGCCCGGTGCTCGATGAACCCACCGCCCGCGACGAACTCGAACGCCTCGAAAAGGTCCTCAAACTGCACGCCCATGGCATCCCTCCGCGCTGTGACGATGACGGGAACCTCCTATCGTAGCGGCGGACATGCTGCGGCGAAAGAGGGGGCGGGGACGGGGGGCTCCTTGTTGACGGCAAAAGACGGGGCTGTCGTGTTGATCAATATTCTGATCTTGTCGGTGTTCAAGTTGAAGCGGGTGTTCGGTGGAGAGGGCAGCCATGCGAAAGACGGTGTCCGCAACGGAGGCAAAGGTTCATCTGGGCGCGATGCTCGAGTGGGCGGCCAACCACCCGGAAGCGGTGGTGATCGAGTCCCGGGGCCGGCCCCGGGCGGTTTTGCTGTCGTTCGAGGAGTATCAGAAGCTCGAGCAGGCCCGGCAGGCGGTGCGAAAGCAGGAGGCTCTGCAGAGGTTAGAGGCCCTGGCCGACCGGGTGGCCGCCAGGGGCGCCGGCCTCGAAGGGCACGACGCCGAGGCCGTCGCGGACCGGTTGGTCCGGGAGGCGGCCGAGGGGTTGGCCCGGTCTGGTCGCGTGAGGTTCCGGGGGCGGTGAGCCCATGACGGGCAGCCAGAGGGACACTGCTGCGTAGTTGCGAAACGGGGCGAGGGATGCGCGGGGCAGGGTATGCCGAGAAGCGCCCGAGAGGATCGCGAACGGATTCTAGTGCTCCGTTTCGCAAAAACGTATGCGGATTGCCTCGGTGGGGCTGGGGGCTCCGACGAAGCGCGATGGCCGAGCAGCCCGGGCCGACCGGCGCGAGCGGTGCGGCCGCGGCGCGTGCCCTCACGCGCCGCAGCGGAC
>JAADGT010000037.1 GCA_013152215.1 Deltaproteobacteria bacterium | reverse complement strand
GCAGGGGACCTGCTTCCGGCCGTGCGTGAGTGCAGCATCCGACTTACGCTGCATCCGGAACCCAGCCCGGGTTGCAAAGATTTGGTGGCGGATCGATCGACGAGAACGTTTTCAGGGGTCCTGGGGGAAGCGGGCATCGGCTGAGCCCCGGATGCAGCGACTGTAGGAGCCACGCCCGGCGCTCCAACAGGCCCCCTGCCCCCCGAGACCGTGAGGTGACGCCAAAGAGGAGTGGCCATGCTTGGAACGCTGGGAGATCACGGAGGTTTTCAGGTCTTCTAGCCTCCTAGCCTTCCAGCTTTCCAGCCTTCTAGCGGAAGTTACATGGAAGACATCGTGCGTTCCGACACAGAACCCATCATCGTGATCGGGGGCGGGCTCGCAGGCTCCGAGGCCGCCTGGCAGCTGGCCCGGCGGGGTGTGCCCGTGCGGCTCGTGGAGATGCGGCCCGGCCGCACGACGCCGGCGCATCGGACCCCCCTCCTGGCCGAGCTGGTGTGCTCCAACTCCCTCAAGGCCATGGGTCTGGGCCAGGCCTCGGGGCTGCTCCAGGAGGAGCTCGACCGGCTGGGGTCGGTGGTCCTGGCCGCGGCCAAGGAGCACCGGGTGGCGGCCGGCCAGGCCCTGGCGGTGGACCGGGACCGGTTCGCCCGGGCCGTGACCGAGCGGCTCGAGGCCGATCCCCGCATCGAGATCGTGCGCGAGGAGGCCACCCGGGTGCCCCGGGACCGGCACGTGATCGTGGCCACCGGCCCCCTCACCTCCGACGCCCTGGCCCGGGACCTGGCCGAGCTCACCGGGGCCGAGTCCCTGTACTTCTACGACGCCATGGCCCCCATCGTGGAGGGTGACTCCATCGACCGCTCGGTGGCGTTTGCGGCGTCCCGCTATGGCAAGGGGGGGGACGACTACCTCAACTGCCCCATGACCCGGGAGGAGTTCGACCGGTTCTACCAGGCCCTGGTGTCGGCCGAGACCGTGCCCACCCGGGAGTTCGAGGAGGAACGGGTGTTCCAGGCCTGCCAGCCCATCGAGACCCTGGCGGCCAAAGGCCCCAAGACCCTCTTGTTCGGCCCCATGAAGCCGGTGGGCCTGGTGGACCCCCGCACCGGGCAGCGGCCCCACGCCGTGGTGCAGCTCCGGCGCGAGGACGCGGAGGGCGAGCGCTGGAACCTGGTGGGGTTCCAGACCAAGCTCACCTACCCGGAGCAGGAGCGGGTGTTCCGGCTGATCCCCGGGCTGGAGCGGGCCCGGTTCCACCGCCTGGGCAGCCTGCACCGCAACACCTACGTGGACGGTCCCCGGCTCCTGGACCGGTACCTCAGGCTGCGGCGGTACCCGTGGATCCAGCTCGCCGGCCAGATCACCGGGGTGGAGGGGTACCTGGAGAGCACGGCCGCGGGGCTGTGGGCCGGGCTCAACCTGGCCCTGCGGTTGGCGGGCCGCACGCCGGATCCCCTGCCCCCCGAGACGGCCGTGGGCGCCCTGGTGGAGCACGTGGTGGCCAGCCCGTCGAAACGGTTCGAGCCCATGAACATGAACTTCGGGCTCCTGCCCCCGCTGGGGGTGAGGATCCGGGACAAGCGCAAGGTCAAGGAGGCCAAGGCCCGGCGGGCCCTCGAGGCCCTGGACGCCTGGCTGGCCGCCTGGGCCGGGGAGGTGGCGCCGTGAGCCCGGCCGCCGAGGCGATCCGCGCCGAGATCCGGGAGCGCGGGCCGATCCCGTTCGCCCGGTTCATGGAGCTGGCCCTGTTCCACCCCCAAGGGGGCTACTACGCGTCCGGCCGGGTGCGGATCGGCGTGGACGAGGGCGACTTCACCACCGCCCCCCATATCAGCGCCCTGTTCGCCCGGTGCCTGGCCCGGTGGGTGGAGGCGGCCGACCGGGCCCTGGGCGGGCCCGACCCCTTTGTCCTCGTGGAGGGGGGCCCGGGCGAGGGCCGGTTGGCCCGGGACCTGCTGGACGCGCTGGCCGAGCGTCGGCCGGACCTTTACCCGCGGGTCCGGTACGTGGCGGACGAGGCGAGCCCCGCCCTGGACGCCCGGCGCAGGGAGTTCCTCCGGTCCCACCAGGACCGATGCCTGGATCAGGCCCCGCCGGCCTGCGCCGGGGTCTACCTCTCCAACGAGCTCGTGGACGCCCTGCCGGTGCACCGGCTCCGGGGGGAGGGCACGGGCCTGGAGGAGGCCTGGGTGGACTGGGACGGCCGCGCATTCCGGGAGGTGTGGGCCCCTCCCAGCGCCGCGGCCGAAGCGTTCCTGGCCCGGTACGCCCCGCCCCTGGGCGGCTGGGAGGTGGAGGTGCGGCCCGCGGCCGAGGGGTGGCTGGCGCGGGCGGCGGGCCGGATCGGGCGGGGATACGTGCTCACCATCGACTACGGCGACCGGGCGGAGCGCCTGTTCGGCCCCCACCGACCCCTGGGCACCGTGGCCGCGTACCGGGCCCACCGCCTCGTGGACGACCTCCTGGCCGACCCCGGGGAGCAGGACCTCACGGCCCACGTGGACTTCACCCACCTCCAGCAGGTGGGAGAACGGCTGGGCCTCGCGGCCGAGCCCCTGATGAACCAGCGGGAGTTCCTGTTCCGGTGGGGGCTCGAGGAGGAGGTGGCCGCTTTGGAACAGCGGCTCCCCGAGGTGGACCGGCTGGCCGCCATGCAGGCCCTGGCCCCCCTGCTGCTGCCCGGCCCCGGCATGGGCGACACGTTTCGGGTGCTGGTACAAGCGAAGGGGGCAGAGGGGCTGGGAAGTTAGGCAGCGGGGCGGCTTTGGCGGCCGGATTTGACATTTCCCGGGAGGACTGGCAGAAATTCAGCGGGCACTCTCTTGCGTCAGGGCGGGGCCCCTCCTCGTAGCGGAGCGGTGGAGTTTCATGCAGACGTGTCCCCACTGCGGCAGCGCAAACGTCCGAAAATCGAGACGGTACAAGGCCGAGCGCACCCTTCTGCGGCCGTTTCCGGCATGGTTTCGGTGCCGGGAGTGCCGGAAGCGGTTCGTGGGCACCGACTGGCCGCTGGCCCGCCGGTGGGCGGTCGGGGCGGCAGCCGTTGTCGGCGTGATGTGGGCGGGATCCGTGATTGTGCCCAAAGGGGGACAGGGCCGGGTGAAGTCCACCCCGGCCGCGGAGCTGCCGGCCCCTTCTCAACTCTCCGTCTTGGACGTGGAACTCACCGGCGAGGCCCTTCGGGCCGCGGCCGAGCGGGGGGACCCCCAGGCCCAGCACCGGCTCGGTTTGGAGCTGCTCCAAACTTTTCGGGAGGAGGGCGATCCGGCCGTGTTGGCCGAGGCCGTCCATATGCTCAAGGAGGCCGCGGGCCGGGGAAACCCCCGATCCCAGCTCGTGCTCGGCGCCCTGTACGAGAACGGTCGGGGGGTGATCCAGGACTTCAAGGAGGCCGCGGACTGGTACCGGCGCGCGGCCGAGAACGGCGAGGCCGAGGCCATGCTGCGACTCGGCTTGATGGCCGAGGCCGGCCGAGGGATGGGCCGAGACCTAGTGGAGTCCTACGTGTGGCTCAACCTGGCCGCGGCCCGTGGCGCCACCGAAGCCGAGATCCGGCGCGAGGCCGTGCGCCGGCAGCTTACCCCCCAACAGGTGGCGCGGGGCCAGGAGCGCTGCCGGGTGCTCGACGCCGCGATCCCCCATGCTCAAACCCACGACCCGGCCGCGGCCTTTGCGCCGCGATGATCCGGGCACGGCCGAACGTACGATTCCCCGGGTAGCCCCGTGGCCGGCTAGGCCCGGAGCCCAGGGTGCCTCCGTCGGCCCCTCCCTCTCTCTCAACGCTCCCCTCCTCCAGTAACGCCGGTTCCCTCGTCCAAGCCCGGAGCCTGGATCTCCCGCGGGAGAGAACCTGCTCGGGTCTGTGTGCGAGCGGAGGCCATCCCTTGCCCCTGGCGTGATCGGGAGTAACCTCCCGGGGTAATTCTCATCAAAAAAGGGGAAATGTGACGTCGTCCTCCGCCCCCGGTGTGCCAGGACCACCGGGGCCCTGCCGGATCCGAGTCCTTCCTGACGAAAGGAGGTAACCATGAAACGCGTCGCTCTCTTCCTGGTCGCCCTGTCCCTCTCGATGCTTCTTGCCAGCCCGGCCGCCAGGGCAGTAGAGACCCGGGTCACGGTCCGGGTGAGGGCCCACGACGCCAAGTTCATCGGGACCGGGGTGGGAGGGGTCCAGGTGGTCGTTCGGGATGCCGACACCGGCCGGTTTCTCGCCTCCGGCCTCGTCGAGGGGGGAACGGGCGACACCAAGACCCTGATGAAGACCCCGATCAGCCGGGGGCAGCGCCTCTCCGACGGCTCGGCTGCGGCCTACGTGGCCACCCTGGACATCGACGAGCCCACCCGCATCGAGGTGATCGCGCGTGGCCCCCTCGCTGCCGGCAGCAGCGTCCAGACGTCCTCCCGCACCCTGTGGGTGCTGCCGGGGCAGGACGTCACCGGAGACGGCGTCCTCCTGGAGCTCCAGGGATTCCTGGTGTACCCGGTGACGCCGGCCCCCCACCAGTTTTACCGCGTGGGAGACGAGGTGGCCGTCGAGGCCCATGTGACCATGATGTGCGGATGCCCCATCAAGCCCGGCGGGCTGTGGGACGCCGACAAGTACGCGGTGAAGGCCCTGGTCCAGAGGGACGGCAAACAGGTGGCCGAGCTGAACCTCGTTTATGCGGGCGCCACCAGCCGGTTCAAGGCCGCGTACCGCCCTGACGAGCCCGGCAGCTACAAGGTGCTCGTGACGGCGGCAGACCCATCCACCAACAACTTCGGCGTGGGAGTGACCAGCTTCGTGGTGAAGAAGGCCGCCAAATAGCCCGGAAGGAGGAAACCGTGTCCGTGAAGATACGGGTTCTGTGCGAGAACAGCGTGGCCGCCCCGTTCGGGCTCGCCGGAGAGCACGGTTGGGCCGCTTGGGTGGAAACCCCCGCGGGGACATGGTTGTTCGACACCGGCCAGGGGGTGGCCCTGGCCCGAAACGCGAGGGCCATGGGCGTGGACCTTGGGGCGGCCAAGGGCATCGTGCTGAGCCATGGCCATTACGACCACACCTTGGGGCTGCCCGATGCGCTGACGGCGCGAACCGACCCGGTTTCGGTCTTCGCCCACCCGGACGTGTTTCGCGCCCGCTACTGGGTGAAGGACGATGCCGAGCGGGAGATCGGAATCCGGTACAAGAGGGAGTATCTCGAAAGCATTGGAGCCCGGTTCGACCTCGCCCGGGGGTTCCGGGAGATCGCGCCGGGGGTGTTCTTGACGGGGGAGATCCCCCGTCGGACTCCCTTCGAGCCGGTGGATCCCTCCATGAAGCTGGTCGCCGATTCCGGCGGGTGGTGCCAGGACCCGTTGTTGGACGACCAGTCGCTGGTGGTGGAAAGCCCGGAGGGGCTCGTCGTGGTGCTGGGATGCGCGCACGCCGGCCTGGTGAACACCCTGAGCCTCATTCGGGAGAAGCTGCCAAACCGGCCGTTCCACACGGTGGTGGGTGGGACCCACCTTGGGTTCGCCGACGGTTCGCAGCTCCATGCCACGCTGGAACACCTAGAGGAGTTCGGGATCCGGCGGCTGGGAGCGGCCCACTGCACCGGCTTGGCCAACGGGGCGCGGCTGTGCCGGGAGCTGGGAGACCGTTACGTCTTCGCCGCGGTGGGGACCGTCCTGGAGGTGGGCTAGTGAGCCGGCAAGAAAATGGGTCCCTTTTCCAGAGGGAGGTGCAAGGGACCTGCCTCCCAAGGGGAGAAGTGAGCGCGACCGTGAGCCTGCCGGTTCGATGAAAGAAGATTTTGTCGGGTTGTTTATGTGTCAACCTTGACGCCACCGGGGTCGGGTGGAACACTGCGTGGCGTTCCTGTTCCCTGAGTTCCGAACCGGAGGTGGTCATGATGAAGTTTCTGGTGCTGTACGTGAGCCGCACGGGCAAGACGAGAAAGATGGCCGAGTGGATCGCCGAGGGGCTGCGGTTCGCGGGTCACGAGGTCGAGGCCATGCCCCTGCCCAAGTTCAAGGACATCGAGGCCCTGGCGGGGTACGACGGCGTGCTCCTGGGGTCGCCCACCTACCACAAGGACATGCTCCCGGTGTTCAAGAGCTGGCTGTTCAAGGCGGCCCGGGTGGGGCTGGAGGGCAAGTTCGGCGGGGCGTTCGGCTCGCACACCCACTCGGGCGAGGCGCCCACGGTGCTCCACGAGACCATGGAGCACGTGTTCCGGATGAACATGCTCGACCTGGGCCCCCTAAAGATGGAGGAGCGGGTCGTGGACACGGATGAGGGCATGCGCGCCTGCCAGCAGTTCGGCCGCTCGTTCGGGGAGAGGGCCGGGGCGTAGAGACCCTTCTGCCGGTGGACGGACCTGGGGTTCAGGAGCCGGAAGCCCCGGATAGAAGGCCGGTTCCGGTGGGTCGCGGGGCGGCCGGCTTGCGAAGGCATGTCTGCTTGAGCCGCCCCCGTACCCCCCGTCTCCTCCCATCATCCTCCTCCCCCTGTGGGAGGAGGGCAAAGAATGGATCCTGGAGGGGGGAGCCC
>JAADGT010000188.1 GCA_013152215.1 Deltaproteobacteria bacterium | reverse complement strand
CTTTGGCGATCTTCTCGGCCAGCTTCCCGCCGGAGTACGACTCGGAGAAGAACCCGGTCTGGGGGCTTTTCGTCACCAGGGCGTGGCGGCACGAACCGGGGATCGGCGTGCCGGCCACCGGGCCGGCCAGGAGGATCAAGGGGTTCTCCGGCGCCAGGGGATCCACGCCCACCAGCCCGTACCGCTCCAAGAGCCACACCCCCAGCCCCTTGCCCCCCCACATGCCCCGAGCCACCTCCTCGGGCAGCTCCTCGATCCGGCAGGTCCGCCGGGTGGCATCGGCCACGAGCACGCGTCCATAGAAGCCGTTCATGGCACTCCTCCGTCTCACAGGCCCAGGTACGCCTGTCGGATGGCCGGGTCGGCCTCGAGATCCAATGGCGCGCCCTCGCGCACCACCCGGCCGTTCTCGATCACGTAGCAGTAGTCGGCCACCCGGATCGCGTGGTGGACGTTCTGCTCCACCAGGAAGATCGTGAGCCCCTGGCGGTGCAGCTCCCGAATAATACCAAAGATCTCCCGAACGAGAATCGGAGCCAGGCCCAGGCTGGGCTCGTCGAACATGATGAGGTGGGGCTCCTGCATCAGGCCCCGGCCGATCGCTAGCATCTGCTGCTCCCCGCCCGACAGGGTTTCGGCACGTTGGGAGCGCCGTTCCGCCAGGCGGGGGAACAGGTCGTACACCCGAGACAGGTTGCGTTTGCGGTTCGCCCGGGTCCTGGGCAGGTACGACCCCACCAACAAATTTTCCTCCACGGTCATCTGGGGGAACAGCTGTCGTCCCTCGGGCACCAACGTGATCCCCAGGTCCGCCACCTCGTGCACCTCGCATCGGGTGATCTCTCGGCCGTCGTATCGCACCGTTCCGGCTGAAGCCTTCACCTGTCCGCAGATGGTCCGAAGGGTGGTGGTCTTGCCGGCTCCGTTGGCGCCCAGCAGGGTGACGAGTCGACCCGGGGCCACCGAGAGGGAGACGTCCCAAAGGGCCTGTACGTCGCCGTAGTGGGCGGACACCGCCTCGAGGACCAGCCCGCTCATGCCGCCGCCTCCCCCAGGTAGGCCTCGATCACGGTGGGGTCTTGGGCCACCTCCCGGGGGGGGCCTTCAGCGATCTTCGCCCCGTAGTTGAGGACCACCACCCGGTCACTGATGTTCATGATCACCCGCATGATGTGCTCCACGATCAGGATGCTCACGCCGCTGCGGTGGATGTCCAAGATCAGCTCGATCGTCCGGTCGGCCTCGGTGGGGTTCAGCCCGGCCACCACCTCGTCGAGCAGCAGGAGTCGGGGGGTGAGACTCAGGGCCTTGGCGATCTCGAGCCGCTTGCGCCCGGCCAGGGTCAGGCCGGAGGCCGGGCGGTGGGCCCGGTCGGCCAATCCGGTGAACTCCAGGATCTCCCAGGCCTTCTGCCTCGCATGACGGCGGCGGGGGTGGTGGAGCAGGCAGGCCACGGTCACGTTCTCGAGCACGGTGAGGCCCGCAAAGGGCTTGACGATCTGGAAGGTGCGGCCGATCCCCAGGCGGGCCAGGTCGAACGGCCTCTTGCCGGTGACGTCCTTGCCGTCGAGCCGCACCCGCCCGCTGGTGGGGCGGCAGTACCCGCTCACCACGTTGAACAAAGTGGTCTTGCCCGCGCCGTTGGGGCCGATGAGCCCGACGATCTCGCCGGTTCCCACCGAAAACGAGACGTCGTCGAGGGCGCGCAGACCGCCGAAGGTCATGGATACCCGGTCCACGGTCAGAAGCGCACGGCTCATGGGGCCACCTCCCGCAGTCCCTGGGAGTCCTCGTCTGCTGGTTCGGGCTCAGCCGGCTCTTTGATCCGGCGGCGGGCCATCAGGCCGATCAGCCCGTCGGGCAGGAACACCACGCTCAGTGCGATCACGGTGCCGAGGATGATGAGGTACAGCACCTGGTACTCGGACAGATAGGCCCAGAAAAAGGTCTTGAAGGCATAGATCAGCACCGCGCCCACGGCGGGTCCCACCAGGGTGCCGAGCCCGCCGAACACGGCCATCACCACGGACTGATCGGTGACCAGGTCCCCCAGCACCGATGCCGGGTCGATGAACGTGATCCAGTAGGCGTACACCCCGCCGAGGATCCCGGCCGGAACGGTGGACAGCACGAAGGCCTGGACCTTGATGGCGGTGGGCCTCAGCCCCAGGGCCATGGCCCCCTCCTCATCCTCCCGGATCGCTTGCAGTTTCAGCCCGAAGGCCGAACGTTCCAAAAGGATCCACAGAACGACGAAGATCGCGGTCACCAGGGCCCACATGAGGTAGTAGAAGAACATCGGGTTCAGGAACGGGGGGAGCCGCATGCCGTCGGGGCCGCCCGTGAACTCCAGCACCAGGGCCAGCTGCTGGACGGCCCGGGACAGGGCCCAGGTGGCGATGGCGAAGTACGCCCCCTTCAGCCTCAGGGTGGGGAGCCCTGCCACGACCGCGGCGGCACCGGCCGTAACTCCTCCGGCAACCAGGGCCAGGGCGAACGGCCAATGACCGCGCATCATCAGCACGGCCGTGGTATACGCGCCCAGGCCGAAAAAGGCGCCGTGCCCGAAGTTGAGATACCCGGTGTATCCGCCGAGCACGTCCCACGCCACGGCCAGCCCGATCCACATCATGGCTTCGGTGACCACCCGCAGGGCGAACGTGTCCCGGGTGAGAAGGGGGATCACGGCGAATACCCCGGCCGCGATGCCGGCCCACAGGGCCCTGGATCGTTGCATCCGTCACACTCCCTTCGCGAAAAGCCCCTTGGGCGAGACGAGGAGAATCAGGTACAGGATGGCGAACACCGCAAGCAGGGTGTAGCTGGGGTTGCCGTAGACCAGAAAAAGCGATTGCACGAGCCCCAAGAGGAACGCGGCCCACGGAACGCCTGCCAGGTAACCCATGCCGGCCAGGACGACCACGAAGAACGCCAGGATCGTGTAATCGCCTCCCATCTGGGCGCTGATCGAGAAGATCGAGCCGATCACAACGCCGGTCATGGCGCTCACGCCCACATGGATCCCGTACACCCAGGAGCCGATCCGGCGTGCGTTGATGCCCATGAGACCGGCCGCGTCCCGGTTCTGAGCGAGGGCCCGCACCGCCAACCCGAAGTCGGTGCGGCGCAGCACCCAGTGGAGAACGGCCGTGATCCCGATGGCATACACGAACCCGAACAGCCGGATGGCTGGGACGGTCACGAACAGGCCCCCGGCCTCCAGGAACAGGGACCGGGCGCTCAGCGCCGACGGGATGGAGTGGCTGAAGAACCCGAACACGGTCAGGCCGGCGCCCCGGATGGCCAGCATGAGCCCGAAGGTGAACACGAGCCCCATGAGCACGGGGTTGCCCCGGCGGCCGCTCACGGCCCGGTGGATCACCGGCTGGATGACGTATCCCACGGCCGTGAACACCGCGAACACCACGGGCAGGAGGGCCAGTGGGTCGAGGCCGGTCCACCGCTGCAGGTAGTAGCCCAGAAACGCCCCCAGCATGATCCACTCGCCCACCGCGAAGTCGATGATGTGCATCACCCCGAACGCGAGCGAGAACCCCAGGGCCACGGTGATGTAGACGCCGCCGATCAGAAGGCCGTCCAGGACGGCCTGGGGAAGGAGTTGCCAGAGCACGGGAACCTCCGTGAAAAGCTGCCGGGGCCGAAGCCCCGGCTCGGTTTCGTCGCCCCGTCGCACCCCCGTGACCTCCCCCGGGGGGGAGAGGAGGGGATCGCGACTCGGTCCTCTACCGCCGCTGGTTCCACGGCGTCATGGGGTACCTGGGCTGCGTCTCCGCAAACTCGGCCGGCGCCGCGATCACGGGGCGCCCTCCCTGGATCTGCACGGTCAGGGCCTCCAGGCCGGTGTTGGCATGGTAGAACTCCCCCTGGTCCGCGAAGTCGATGCGGCCGTAGAAGGTCTCGATGTCCAACGCCTCGAGCGCGTCGCGCAACGCCCTCCTTTCGCCTTCGTCGAGGGGCGGGGTGACGCCTGCGCGGGCCACGGCGGCCTGGAACGCGATCCCGGCGGCAGAGCATCCGGCCTGGGTGTAGTCCGCCGGGACACCGTACTCCTTCTGGGCCGCCTCGGCATAGGCACGGGCGTCGGCCCAGAGCAGGTTCCCCCGGGTGGGTAGGGTGGGGGTCCAGACCGAGGCGCCGAACACCTCCTCTGCGTCCTTGCCGAGGGCCTCCACGAAAGCGGGCTCGGTGACTCCATAGTGCATCAGCAGGGCCTTGGGGGTGTAGTTGATCTGCCGGAGGGCCTTGACCAGGTTGATGAGCTCCTCGTCGTGGCCGCCGAACGCGATCACGTCGGGCCTCAGGACCTTTGCCGCGGAGAGCAGGGGGATCAGGTCCTGCCCGCTCGGCACGATGTTGAACTTGAGGACCCGGATGCCGTGGGCCTCGGCCGCCGCCTTGAACGCCTCGGCCGTGGCCTTTGAGAACGCATCGTTCGACCCCAGCACGATCGCGGTCTTAGGCTTCGGCGTCAGACCGGCCAGGGCCCCCACGGGCTGAGAGCCGGTGTAGTTCACGGGCGGGATCGTGCCGAAGGTGTAGGCGAAGCGCTGACGCCAGATCAACGGCGACTCGGCAGAGCCGGTGATCATCGGGATCTTGTACTTCTCTAGTACCGGCGCCACGGCCAGGGTCACCCCGGAAGAGTAGGGACCGAGCACGAAGTCCACCTCCTCCTGGGTGGCGAGCCGTTCGGCGCCGCTGGCCCCCTGGGAAGGCTCGGACTGGGCGTCGGCATAGTAGAGTTTGACGGGGTAACGCTTGCCGTTCACCTCGATACCCCCCGCCTCGTTCACGGCTTTCGCCCAAAGGTCGTACCCTCGCTTGGTCACGTTTCCACCGGTGGCAAGGTCCCCGGAAAGGGAAGTGATCACCCCCACCTTGAAATGGTCTCGGCCGGCTTGCGCCCACGCCGGGCTCACGCCGAGCACGGCACAGAGTGCGAACGCCACGAGTCTTCTCATCGTCTTCCTCCTTTTGTTCGAGAGCCGGCGGCGGGGTGCCGCCTGTTCATCCGCTCAGTTCCCTGAGTCCTGCCTCCAGAACGTCGAGCCCCCGCTCGAGGTCCGCCTCCTCGATGCACAGAGGTGGGAGGAGGCGTACCACGTTCCCCCCCGTCCCGGCCTTGATCGTGACCACGCCGTGGTCCAGGGCATACCGGCCCAGCCGTTGCGTGAGGTCCGTGGCCGGCTCCTTGGTCGATCGATCGGTCACCAGCTCCATGGCCATCATGGCACCGAGGCCCCGCACCTCCCCGATCACGGGAAGCTCGTCCTGGAGCCGCAGGAACCGCCTCCGAATCCGCTCGCCCAGGAGCTTGGCCCGGCCGCACAGGTCCTCCTGGTCCACCACCTCGAGGGTGGCCAGGGCCGCGGCGCAGGAGACGGGGTTCCCACCGTATGTTCCCCCGAGCCCGCCCACCTGGGGCGCATCCATCACCTCGGCCCGCCCGGTTACCCCGCTCAGGGGAAAGCCCGAGGCCATGGCCTTCGCCGTGGTGATGAGATCGGGCACGACCCCCATCACCTCGCACGCGAACAACGCTCCGGTTCGCCCGAACCCGGTCTGCACCTCGTCGGCCACCACAACGATGCCGTGCTCCCGGCAGATCTCGAAAATGCGGGAGAGGAACCGGGCCGGGGGGACCACGAAGCCGCCCTCCCCGAGCACCGGCTCCACCACCAGTGCCGCCACCGACTCGGGGTCCACGCCGGTGGTGAACAGCTCCCGCAGGTTCTCGGCGCACTCCAGGGAGCAGACCTCCGGGCCCGGCGCCCCGAAGGGACAGCGATAGCAGTAGGCAAAGGGTACCCGGTACACCTCGGGGGCGAACGGACCAAACCCCTTCTTGTAGGGAACGACCTTGCTGGTGAGGCTCATGCCCAGGAGGGTCCGGCCGTGGAAGGCGTTCTGGAAGCACACGACCGCCGGCCTGCCGGTGTAGGCCCGGGCCACCTTGACCGCATTCTCCACGGCCTCGGCCCCGCTGTTACAGAAAAAGGTTTTCTTTGCGTGGTCTCCCGGTGTTCGGCGGTTGAGCTCCTCGGCCAGACGCACGTAGGGCTCGTAGGGCATCACGTGAAAGCAGGTGTGGACCAGGCGGTCCGCCTGACGCTTGATGGCCTCGAGAACGTGGGGATGGGCGTGGGCGGTGCCCACCACGCCGATTCCGCCGGTGAAGTCGATGTACTCGGTGCCGTCGGCATCGGTGATCCGGGCGCCTCGGGCGCGGACCGCAAACCGATCGGTCACGTGAAACGGCCCTCGGGGAACCGCTTTTTGACGGCGTTCCATGAGCTGTTGGTTGCCACGGGCCATGGACCCCTCCTCTCCATATCAAGAAAAAGTTGGCACTGGTACCGAGCTGCCATCCTGCAAATGCAACAGGGATGCCAATAATGGGATGATTGAAAAAGTGAAATAAAAACGCTGTGTTGGAAATGGAGGGGGGTGGGAAAGGGGGATTTTGATACATCAGTGCATCAAAAAACGGGAGGAGGAGGAGGGTCAGGTGTTGTGATGCAGGTTTGTATCGAACCCGGGGGTGGTAGGGGCGGGGGCGGTGTGGTGATGCAGGCGTGAATCAAGATCGGGGTGCGCCCGGAGGCGGAATCCCATGCCGTCGGAGCTTGCGCACCACCGTGGGCTGGCTCACACCCAGGCGTTGGGCCATCTCCCGGGTGTTGGAACACTCGGCTGCCGCCCGGAGGAGGGCCTCTCGTTCCGTGGCCTCCAGCAGCTCGGACAGGGTGCCTGACGGAGCCCCGGTGGACCGGCTCTCGCCCTCCAAGGGGGCTCCGTCCCGCACGAGGTAATCGTCGACGATCTCGTCTTCGCACATCACCACGGCGTTCTTGATGATGCCCTCCAGCTCCCGCACGTTCCCGGGGAACGGGTAGCGCTCGAGCCATCGGAGCGCCCCGCGGCCGAGGCGTTTCCGGGCGCCGAACTGCCGGCCGTACCGGGAGAGAAAATGCATGGCGAGCGGCAGGACGTCTGCCCGCCGTTCCCGCAAAGGGGGAAGGCGCACGGTGAAGGTGTTGAGGCGGTAGAACAGGTCGTGGCGGAACCGGCGCTCCTTGACGAGGGCTTCCAGATCCTGGTTCGTGGCCGCGATCACGGCGCACCACGATCGGCGGACCCGGGTGCTCCCCAGGCGGCGGATCTCGTGGTCATCCAGGTACTTGAGAATCTTTGCCTGGATGGAGAACGGCATGTCCCCCAGCTCGTCCAGAAACAGGGTGCCCCCGTCCGCCACCTCGAGCAGGCCGGGCTTGCCCGCGTCCGAGGCGCCGGTGAACGCCCCTTTTTCATAGCCGAACAGCTCGGCCTCCAACAGCGTCTCGGGCAGGGCGGCACAGTTGATCTGGACGAACGGTCGTTCTGCCCGGGGACTCTCGCTGTGGATGAACCGGGCCAACACCCCCTTCCCGGTGCCGGACTCGCCCAGCAGAAGGATGTTGGTCACGTTCTTCCGGGCCAGCCGCAGGGCCACCCTCACCACTTCACGCATCTGCGGGCTTTCGGCCACCAGGCCCTTCTCCGTGGCGTCCTTCAGGCTGAGGGCGGCCATCTCGTCCCGGAGCCGCTCGTTGGCCCGGCGGAGCTCGTCGAGTTGACGGCTGAGCTCGCTGGTTTCGGTCACGTCCCGGTCGTTGACCACCACGTACTCCACCGTGCCGTCGGGTCCCAGGGAGGGGGTGCCCGTGACGATGAGCTGGCGGCCCGTACGTCGGGCGGTCTGCACCATGCTGACGGTTGCGCCCGAGGTCAGCACGGCCCGGGTCACCGACGCGTCGATCACGCCCTGGGCCACGAGGTCGTCGATGCTCCGGCCGATCACGTCGGCCGCCGCGACCCCGTTGAGGCGCTCGGCGGCTCGGTTCAGGTTCACGATCACGCCGCGGCCGTCGATGATCCACAGCCCGTCGTGGCTGATGTCGAACACGGTTCGAAGCTGGCGCCATGCCGAGGGGGAACGGGACGGTGTGCTCATCGTTCCTCCGCAGGACCTCAGGGATGGCCCCGGGCCACCCGGGCCAGGTGGCGCACGGTGGCCGGGCCGAGCCACGCCAGGGCCAGGGCCAAGGGGAGCACGTAGTAGACGAACCGGTAGACCAGCACCGCGGCCAGGGCGGTCTCCAGAGGAACGCCCATCGACACGAACACGGCGGTCATCCCCCCTTCCACGAACCCGATTCCGCCAGGGGTGAACGCGGCCGCTCCCGCGAAGATGCCGATGGCGTACCCGGCCAACAGCGGCGACGCAGCCACCGGCCGGCCCACCGCGCAGAAGCTGAAGGCCAAACACCCAAGCGCCGTTCCCCACTCCCCGGCCACCCACACGAACGCCCCCAAGACGCCCCCAGGGTGGGACCGCACCCACCGGGCCGTGCGGTCGAAGCGGCGGAGGGTCTCCTCCTGCATCCGGTCGGAAAGGGAGGGGATCCGCAGCCGTCGGCCGATCCAACGGTAGGCCCGGAAGCCCAGCTCCAGGACGCGACGTCGCAGGGAGGGGTTCAGGAACGCGCCCACCAGTACGGACAGGGCGGCCAGGCTGAACCCCACCAGGACCAGGTGGGACACGGCCCGGCGCCACGGAAGCTCGCCCGTGGCCACCGGGACCCCAAACCCTACGGCCACGAACATCAGAAGCACCGCGTTCATCAGGGCCGTGTGAAGCAAAGAGACCAGCGCGTTGTCCGAGGGGTGAAGGCCTTCCCGGTGAAAGAGGGCGAGCCGCAGCCCCACCCCCCCGATCCCCCCGAACGAAACAAGGTAGTTGAGGGCGGTGGCGAAAAACGCGACCCGGAGCGTTCGACCCAAGGGGAGCCGGATCCCGAGGGCCTGGAGCAGGGCGGCCAGGCTGAACCCCCCGCAGAGGTAGCTGAGCACGGTGGCTGTCAGGGCCAGCGCAAGTGGCAGGGGCCGAAGGGAGGAGAGGTGGAGGCCGATCCGCTCGAGGTCCCCAAGGAAGAACAGAACCACCCAGACGAGGATCCCCAGCATCAGCAGCGAAGCGCTCCCCGCCGGACCATCAGCCCCCTCCGGGTTCCAGCCGGACGGTCGCCCCGTAGTAGGCCGCGGTCTCCCCAAGGTCGGTCACCAACACCGGCACGGCCTCGTTGACCCCCAGACCCAGGCTCACCCACCCGCCCCGGGGAACTGCCGCGCATCCGGGGTGGAGCAGGGGATCGATCCGCACCACCGCCTCCAGCTCCCCCACGGTGCCCGCGATCCGCACCGGATCACCGGCGGCGAGGCCCAGGTCTTCGGCCGTGGACGGGGCCAGGCGCACCTCCAGGGGGCGCGGCTGCTCCTCGGGCAGCATCTGGGAGTGGAGGGCCGACGGCCGGATCAGGGTCAGGAACCGGAAGGGGAGGGGGCCGGAGGGTTCGGCGTGGACCGCCTCCAGGAAGCGGAACCGGCCGTCCGGGTGGGCGAACCCCTCGGTCCACACCACCTCGGGCCAGGGAACGAGGCCCCAGCCCCGGGCCCGAAGGGTCTCCAGGTCCGGGCCCTGGGGCGGCAGGCAGGCCGAGAGCCATGCGTCCCGGTCGGAGAACGGGAACTCCACACCGAGCCGCCGGGCCACCTCGGCCACGATCTCGAAATCTCCTCGGCAGCCTTCGGGGGGATCCACCACCTGGCGCACGGCGCCGACCACGTTGGCCCAGTACGACCCCACCAGGTCCTCCTCCTCCAGCCACAGGGCCGGCGGCAGCACCACGGTGGCGTGCCGGGCCGTCTCGGTCCAGAAGGCGTCCACCACCACCCGGGTCTCGACTCGGAGGAACGCCTCGGCCAGGCCCTTGGCGTCGGGCGCCTGGTTGAGCAGGTTGGATCCCGCCACCCACACGAACCGAACCGGCGGCCGGGCCTGGGGCAGCTCCCGGGCCAGAGCGGGAAGCAGGAGGGGATGGGGAGGATCGGCCGGCGTGGGCGGCCTGGGTCGGTTCAGATGGCGGGAGGAGGGGATGTTGAAGTACACCCCCCCGCCTTCCACCCCTAGGGTGCCGGCCCCGAACGCCAGCGCGTGGATGGCTCGGACGTTCTCCGCCCCGTAGGGATGGCGTTGCACCCCCCACCCCACGATCGTGGCGGTTCGGGTCCGGGCGTACAGGGCGGCCAGCGCCTCGGCGTCGGCCAGGGCCACGTCGCAGGCCCCGAGCCACTCGTCTGCGGGCCGGGACCGCACCAGCGCCTCGAACGCCTTCGGGTTGGCTGCTCGGTCATTGGCAGGGAGCCAGGCCCCCGAGTCCAGGAGCAGCCGGCAGCACCCCAGCGCCAGGAACCGGTCGGTGCCGGGGCGGACCCGGATGACCCGGTCGGCCAGGTCCTGCACGGGCGAGGGGTCCGGCGTGACCGCCACCACCGACACGCCCCGGCTCCGGGCCCGGCTCACCTGGGCGGCCGTGTGCACCGAGCTCGCCTTGGGGTTCTTGCCCCACAGCACGATCGCCTCGGCCCGGTCGATCTGGAGGGGGTCGTTCATGTCGAGCCGGCCTGCATCGGCCTCCACCGCGGCGATGCCGGCGCCGTCGCACAGCGCTCCCCGGGTGCCGCGGGCGCCCAGAGCGGCCATCAGGTAGTCCAGGGCCCCTTTCGACACCCCCATGGAGCCGGCGCCCCGCACCCAGAGGATCCCACGGGGGTCGTCCCGGCGCACCCGATCCAGCTCCCCGCACACCACATCCAGGGCCTCGTCCCACGAGGCCGGCCGGAACCCATTGTCCGACCGGATCCACGGCTCGCGGATCCGGTGGGGGCTGGCGAGCCGGCCGGGGTACCGCCGGATCTTGGCGCAGGTGAACCCCCGGGTGTACGGGTGATCCGGGTTTCCCCGGAGGCGGATCCCTCCGGCCTCCACCCGGCACACGATCGAACACCGGTCGGGGCAGTCCAGGGTACAGGTGGTCACGACCGTCAAAACGCACCTCCCGTGCACGTCTGGCGAGCATACCCCAGGCACGGCTCGGCCGCCACCGGCTCCGACCGGGGGGCGAGGGACGTGGATGGCAGAGGTGGGAGCCCTGCGGGGTTCAAGAGAGGAGAGAAAAACCCTCGGCGTCGAAGTGTCGGTCGAACCCGAACGCCTCGGAGATTCCCTTTCTCCGCATGACCAAGAAAGAGACGACGTCGACCAGGCTGAGTTGACGGGAATCGCGCCTCAACCACTCGTCCAGGGCACGTTCATGAAGGTCCTCGTCCACCCACGTGACATCGAGGAGGGGGACGAACTTCTCGCGGAATTCGCGGGCGGCCTTGGGACCGAAACGACGGCCGAGAAGCGCGTAGGTCTCTACCAGGATGTACGAGGTCGTGAGCAGGACGGCCCGCCGAGCCGCCAGTCCCTCGAAGATTCTCTTGGCGGTTTCGTGGACCCTGTCGGTGCGGTTGAGGAGCGCGAGGATCGCGGACGTGTCGATGAAGACCGGCGTCACTCGAACGCCTCCTCCAGATACCGGTCGTGGTTCTCCGCTAGATCAGACGGGCCTTCCGGGCGCTCGAGGCTCCCCACCAACTCGGCCGCCCGCGCGTAGAGTGCGGCTCGGTCCTCCGTCGTTTCGGCGAGCGCGCGTTGGACGCACCGCCGGATGGCCTCTGCCAGGGAAATTCCCTCGCGTCGGGCCAGGTCTCTCAACCGTCGGTTCTGGTTTTCCGTGAGTTGGATCTGTGTCCGGACCATCGTCGTCCCTCCATGCCCAGTTGATGAGTGTAAGCGCCTCATGCTGTAACGTCAATCGAGGCTCGGGCGGTATCGCGTGGGGCAAAAATGGGGGCGTCGATGGGATTCGGTGAGACGGGTTTTTTCAAGGCGCCGAGACCGGACTCACCTCGATCCGGTATCCCCCCTGCAACAGGGCAGCGGTCAGCCGGCCGATGTGGTCGAAGCCCCGGGTCTCCACCTCCACCTCGACCCGGGTGCGGCCCAGCGGAAGGTCCACGCTGAGCCGATCGTGGAAGATGTGGAGGATGTTGCCCTCCTCCTTCGAGACGATGGAGAGCAGACCGTGGAGCGCGCCCGGCGCGTCGTCGAGGGTCACCCGGAACCGGAGGATCCGGCCGGTGCGCATGAGGCCCTGCTCCAGGATGCGGTCGAGGACGTTGAGGTCCAGGTTCCCCCCGCTCACCACCAGCACGATCCTCCGGCCCCGCACCCGCTCGGCCGGGGCCTCGAGCAGGGCCGCCACCGGCACGGCTCCGGCCCCCTCGGCGAGGAGCTTCTTGCGCTCGAGAAGGGCCACCACCGCCATGGCGATGCGGCTCTCCTCCACCAGCAGCACCTCGTCCATGACCTGGCGCAGCACCCGGAAGGGCCGCTCCCCGATCCTGGGGACGCGGATGCCGTCCGCCAGGGTGCGCTCGGCTTCGACCTCCACGGGGTGCCCTTGGCGCAGGGCCTCGAGGGCAGAGGGGCAGGCCCGGGTCTGGATTCCTACCACCCGCGCGGCCGGCCGGCGTTCCGCCAGGGCCAGGGCCATCCCGGCCGCGAGCCCGCCGCCGCCCACCGGCACCCACACCTCGTCGAACCGCTCGAGCTGCTCCGTCAGTTCCAGACCCACGGTGGCCTGGCCCGCGATCACGTCGTCGTCGTCGAAGGGG
>JAADGT010000033.1 GCA_013152215.1 Deltaproteobacteria bacterium | reverse complement strand
GCCTCCTCCTCCTCGCTGCGCCGCACCGACAGCACCTTTTCCAGGCGGAACCGAAACGCCATGCTACGTCACCTCGGGGAACATCTCGACCAGACGGTCCACCGCCTGCTCCAGGGTCCACGACTCCTCGATGCCCTGGGTCAGAAACTCCCGCATGGCCTCGCGCTTCTCCAGGGCCTCGTCCACGAGCGGGTTCGAGCCCTCCCGGTAGGCCCCGATGTTGATCAGGTCCTCGGCCTCCCGGTACGCGGCCAGCAGGCTCTTCATGCGGGCTGCGGCCCGGCGGTGCCGGGGGGACGCCACCTCCATCATCAACCGGCTGGCCGAAGTCAGCACATCGATGGGGGGGTAGTGGTTGCGGGCCGCCAGGTCCCGCGACAGCACCACGTGGCCGTCCAGGATCGAGCGCACCGTGTCCGCCACCGGGTCGTTCATGTCGTCCCCCTCCACCAGAACCGTGTACAGCCCCGTGATCGAGCCCTTTCCCCCCTCCCCCATCCCGGCCCGCTCCATCAGCCGGGGCAGGGCCGCGAACACGCTGGGCGTGTATCCTTTGGTGGTGGGGGGCTCTCCGATGGCCAGCCCCACCTCCCGCAGGGCCATGGCGAACCGGGTCACCGAGTCCATCAGCAGGAGCACGTCCATCCCCTGATCCCGGAAGTACTCGGCCACCGTGGTGGCCACCAGGGCCCCCCGGGCCTTGACCAGGGGGGACTTCTCCGAGGTGCTCACCACCACCACCGACCGGCGCAGCCCCTCCTCCCCCAAGTCCCTCTCGATGAACTCCCGCACCTCCCGGCCCCGCTCGCCGATCAGGGCGATCACGTTCACGTCGGCCGAGGTGTTGCGGGCGATGATGCCGAGCGTGACGCTCTTCCCCACCCCGCTCCCGGCGAAGATGCCCATGCGCTGACCCTTGCCCAGGGTGAGAAGCCCGTCGATCGCCTTGATCCCGGTGGACAGGGGATCCTGGATCCGGGCCCGGGCGATGGGGTTGATGTCGCGACCGTACAGGGGGTACTTCCGGCGGCACCGGGCCGGCCCCTTTCCGTCGATGGGATTTCCGGTGCCGTCGATGACCCTCCCGAGGAGTTCCTCCCCCACCTGACACAGGCTCTGGGTGCGGGTGGCCACCACCCGGCTTCCGGGCTGAATGCCCCGCATCTCGCCGTAAGGCATCAGCAGGATCCGGCCCTCCCGGAACCCCACCACCTCGCACGGGATCGCCCGGTCCCGCTCCAGCCCCCCCTGTTCCGGGTACACGAGGCAGATGTCGCCCACCGGGGCCGCCGGGCCGGACGCCTCCACCACCATGCCCACCACCTGCAGCACCTTGCCGTAGGGCCGCAGCAGGTCCGCCTCCCGGACCGCCTCGATCTCGGCCGAGAGGTCCAGACCCATCACGCGCCCCTCAGAACGCGGACCAGCTCTTCCAGCTGGGTGTCCAGCCTGGCGTCGATCTCTGCCGTGGGCGTCTGGACCCGACACCCTCCGCGGCCCACCGACGGGTCCTCCACCACCGTAAGCTGGCGAATCCCGTCCACCGCCTCCAGCAGGGTCGGTTTGGCCTCCACCACCGCCTCCAGGTCGGTGGGGTGGACGCGCACCGTGACCTGTTCCCGGTCGGCCAGGGCCTGCAGGGCCCGCCCCACCACGTGCACCACGGCCCCCTCACACTGTTCGGAGAGCGGTCCCAGCATCTTCCGCACCAGCTCCAGCACCAGCTCCAGCACCTGGGCCCGCGCCTCTTCAAACAACCGGGGTTTCCATCCGGCCAGCTCCCTCAGCAGGGTTTCCACGGCCTCTGCCCGCTCGGCCGCTTCCGCACGGGCCTCCTCCCGGCCCTGCCGGATCCCCTCTTCCCGGGCGGCGGCCCGGATCCTGCCGGCCTCCTCCCGGGCCCTCAGCAGGATCTGCTCGGCCTCCTCCCGAGCCAGCGTCAGAGGATCCGGAGGGGCCGCCGCCTCGGCGGGCGCCTGGGGGTCGGCCGATCCCTCGGTACCCGGCGGGTCGGCGGCGAGATCTTCGAAAGCCTGGGGCTCGAACCGGCGCACCCCGTCTCCCCGGGGGGCCCGCGCCCCTTCGGCCCCCGGCGGATCGGCCTCCAGATCGGCCCATCGAAACGGTTGAATCGGGGGGGAGGACTTTTCGTCCATGGGGACCGGTCCCTTTTCTTCGTGTTCGTGAAGGGTCCGACCCGATCGGGCCGGAGCGGTGGGTTGGCGCGGGAGGTGCCGTGGGGTTCGGCTCAGATGTACTCGTCCTCGTCGCCCCCGGCGAGCACGACCACCCCCTCCTCTTCGAGTTGGCGCACGATCTCGGTGATCGTGGACTGGGCCTCGGTGACCTCGCTCACCCGGACCGGCCCCAGGAAGGACATCTCCTCCTTGAGGGTCTCCACGGCTCGGGAACTCATGTTCCGGAAAAACTTCTCCTGCAGCTCGGGGCTCGCGCCCTTCAGGGCCACCACCAGGGCGTTCTTGTCGACCCGCTTCAGGATCTCCTGGATCGCCTTGTCGGGCAGGTACTGGATGTCGTCGAACACGAACATGAGCTGCCGGATGTGGGCAGCGAGCTCGGGGTTCTCCTGCTCCATGCGGTCCAGGATGTTCTTGGACTCGGTGCGGCCCATCCGGTTCAGGATCTCGGCCACGGTCTTCACCCCCTGGACCTCGATGGAGGAGCCGGCCATGGAGGCGATCTTCTTGTCCAGGATCTCCGAGACCTTCTTCACCACCTCCGGGCTGATCTCCTCCAGGCTCGCCATCCTCCGGGCCACCTCCACCTGCAGCTCGCTCGGCAGGCTCGAGATGGCGTGGGCGGCCTTGGCCGCGTCCAGGTGAGACAGGATGAACGCGATGGTCTGGGGGTGCTCCTTCTGGATGATCTTACTGAGCAAGCGGGGGTCTGCCTTGCGCAGGTTCTGGAACCCTGGCCCCTGATCCAGGTACTTCACCAACCGGTCCAGGATCTCCCGGCACCTCTCGGGGGGCAGGCTCTTGCGCAGGATCTTCTTGGCGAACTCCACCCCCCCCTGGAGCACGTAGGATCGGGCCAGGGCCAGCGTGTGGAACTCTTCGATCACCGCCTCGGCCTCTTCCGGGCTGGCCTTCTCGAGCACGGCCACCTCCCGGGTGATCTCCTGGATCTCCTCGTCCCGCAGGTGCGGGAACAGGGCCTCGGAGGCCTCCTCCCCCAGAGCCACCAGGAGGATCGCGGCCTTCCGAAGCCCGGGGATCTCTTGGACGTCCTGTGCCAACGCTCAGTCCTCCGTCAGCCAGCTTCGGATCAGCTGGGCCGCCACCTCGGGCTCCCGCCGGATCATCTCCAGCAGGCGCTGTTTCAGCAGCTCTCGGCGCACCGCCTCGGTGGGGGTCTTCTCTTCGATGTGGACCTCTTCCTCCTCGGCCTCCTCTTCGAGCCGCTTCTCCATCTCGGCCACGGTGACCGGTTCGGTGATCTCGGGGGCCTCCGGCGCGCGGGTGAGCCACCGCACCAACGGCTTGAGCACCCCGAACACCAGGAGCACGGCCAGCACGAGGATCAGGCCGTAGCGAGCGTACGGAAGGAGCTCTGGCGAGGTCCACCATGGGCCGGCCCGGGCCACCGCCACCTCTCCCGGCTGGAACGGGATGCTGGTCACCTCGACCGCATCCCCCCGCTGGGAATCGGCCCCGACCGCCTTCTCCACCAGCGCCTTGAGCCGGGCCAGCTCCTCGTCCGACCGAGGCACGAACTCCCGTCCGTTCTCTCCCTCCCGGTACGTGCCGTCCACGGCCACCGCCACTGAGAGACGTTTCAGGGTGCCGGGCCCCTTCTCCACCCGGGTGACCCGTTTGGAGACCTCGTAGTTGACCGTCTCGGTCTCTCGGCTCGATTCGCCCCCCTTGCCCCCCGCCTGAGCGGTGGCCCCC
Organism: Deltaproteobacteria bacterium; assembly: GCA_013152215.1. Taxonomy (GTDB): domain Bacteria; phylum Desulfobacterota; class Deferrisomatia; order Deferrisomatales; family Deferrisomataceae; genus Deferrisoma. The sequence goes on along the minus strand of JAADGT010000033.1, from coordinate 2,650 downwards.
TGCCCCACGTTGGACGCCACCCCCGGAACGCCGGCCGGGCCGGTCGGCCCCGTGGTGGTCTCGCTCACCCGCTCCTCGCTCCGAACCGCCACGCCTTCGGGGTCGTAGGTCTCGGCCGTCTCCTCCACCCGGGAGAAGTCGAACTCGGCCGCCACCTGGACCACCGCGCTGCCAGCGCCCACGACCCGCTCCAGCAGGTCCCGGACCCGGCGCTCCATGTCCTTTTCGAACGCCCGTTTGTACTCCAGCTGGCTGGCGGCAAGGAACCCGGGCTCGTCCCCCTCTTGCCGGTACAGCACGTTGCCCCGGGTGTCCACCACGGTGACCCGCTCCGGCGACAGCCCCTCCACGCTCGACGACACCAGGTACACCACGCCGCGCACCTGCTTGGCGGTGAGGGACCGGCCGGGAGCCAGCTGGAGCACCACCGACGCCGAGGCCGGCTCCGCCTCGGTCTCAAACAGCTTCTTCTCGGGCAGCACCAGGTGGACCCGCGCCCCCTGCACCCCCTCCATGTGCCGAATGGTGCGCGTCAGCTCACCTTCCAGCGCCCGGGCGTAGTTGACCCGTTGGGCGAAGTCGGTCATGCCGAAGCTCGACCGGTCGAAGATCTCGTACCCCACCAGCCCCCCCTGGGGGATCCCCTCGCCGGCCAACTGGAGCCGGACCTCATACACCCGGTCGGCGGGCACGAACACGGCCGTGCCCCCCGACTCGAGACGGTAGGGCACTCCCTCGGCCTTCAGCTTCTCCACGACCTGGTAGGCGTCTTCAGGGGTGAGGCGGCTGAACAGGAGGGTGTACTCGGGCGCACCGGCCCACAGCACCAAGGCTGTGAGGCCGGCCACGAGGGCAGCGGTCACCCCCACGAGGGTGAGCCGCTGGGTTGCGGTGAGCCTGCCCCACAGCTCCCGTGCTTGGGCCAGGCCGGCGTCCCAAAAGGCCATGGACTAGGCTCTCATCCGGATTCCTGGGTTCGGTTCGGCTTTCTCTCCCTTAGTTTCCGGGTTCTGCGACCGAATTTCCAGTGGCAATTGCGCCCTCCCCGAACCGGTTACACCTGCATCCGCATGATCTCCTGGTACGCGTCCAAGATCTTTTGGCGCACCTCCATCATGAGCTTGAACGCCACGTCGGCCTTTTCCACGGCCACCATGGCCTCCTGGATGTCGCCCTCGCCCTGGGCGGCCCGGGTCACGGCCGCATCCGCCTCCTGCTGGAGGGCGTCGACCTTCTCCAGGCTCTCGGCCAGGAACTCGCCGAAGTCCTTGGCCGGCTTGGCTCCGGTCGGGGCCTTGGCCTCGGCGGCCTGAGGCATGCCGACCCCTGCGATCTCCTTCACCATGGCCATCTCCCTCCCGGGCCGTCCGGTCAGATCTCCAGGGCCCGCAGCAGCATGTTCTTAGTGGCCTCGATCACGGTGACGTTCGCCTCGTAGGACCGTGCCGCGCTCAGGAGGTTTACCATCTCCACCGGCACCTCCACGTTGGGGTAAGCCACGAACCCCTGGGCGTCGGCGTCGGGGTGTCCCGGCTCGTAACGCAGCCGCGGCGGGCTCTGATCCACCGTCACGTCCGCCACCCGCACCCCCCGCACGGCTCCGGCCAACACGTCGTCGAAGGTTCCGCCCACCGGGGTGGCCTCGAACACCACGTCCCGCCGCCGGTACGGCCCCCCCTCGGGGGTCCGCGTGGTCTGGGCGTTGGCCAGATTCGACGCAACGGCCTCCATGCGGGCCCTCTGGGCGGCCAGGGCCGAGGCGGACACGTCCATCACCCGGAACCATCCGTTCATGGCGTCGGCCTCCCTGTGATCGCCTCCTTGAGCTTGCGGAACCGGCTGCCAAGCATCCGCGTCAGGAACTGGTACTCGATCTGGTTCTGCGCGATCTTCGCCATCTCTCGGTCGATGTCCACGTCGTTCCCGTCCCGCCGCGGGGTCCCCCCCGCCGCCACCACCGTCTGCCGGTCGGAAGCCCGGGGGCCCCCGAGGTGGCGCGGATGGGTGGTGGCCAGCCGCAGCCCCTGGCGGGCCATGGCCCGGTCGAACCGCACGTCCAGGGCCCGGTATCCCGGCGTGTCAGCGTTGGCCACGTTGGCGGCCAGCACCGCCTGCCTGCGCTGACGGTAGCGCAGTTCCTCCACCAGGGGCCCCACCACCCCGTCCATCGCCCGAAGAAACCCCACCTCGTCTCCTCCGCGTCGCTCGCTTCTTCCGATGCCTGCGGGTTCGAAGCTTTGCAAGTACGGGGCCACCCACCCCCCCTTCCGGCCGCAAGCCGGTTCCGCGCCCCCGGCGCCACCGAAACGAGCCCGCCGCGCGCCGCGGCGACCACCCCCGCGGGTCCGGTTTCTCCCCCCGGAGGGGTCAGTCCTCTCCCCCTGGGTCCGCCCCCTCCGCTCCGTAAGCCCGGAGCTTGGCCCGCAGGGTCTTCACGTTGATACCCAGGGCTCGGGCCGTCGCCTTCTTGTTGTGGCCGTGCTGGGCGTACGCGGCCAGGATGATCTTCCGCTCCATCTCGTCCAGGGTGCCGTCGACCCGGATCCCGCCGTCCGGACGGACCGCGGCCGCCTCCAGGAACAGATGCTCCGGCCCCACCCGCCCCCCCCGGCAGATCACGGCCGCCCGCTCCACCGCGTTCTGCAGCTCC
>JAADGT010000103.1 GCA_013152215.1 Deltaproteobacteria bacterium | reverse complement strand
CCGGGTCCACGGCACGGCGGTCACGGTGATGGCCACCCAGGCCTACGGCGTCCTGCCCACCAAAAACTGGCAGCAGGGCACCTTTGACGGGTGGAGGGAGATCCACGGCGAGACCCTGACGGAGCGCTTCCTGGTCCGGCAGAGCGCGTGTTTCAGCTGCCCGATCGCGTGCGGCCGCCGCACGCGGGTGGACGTGCCCGGGTACGAGGGCGAGGGGGAAGGACCCGAGTACGAGACCGTGTACGCCATGGGCTCGAACTGCATGATCGACGACCTGGCCGCAATCACCAAGGCCAACTACCTGTGCAACGAGCTGGGCCTCGACACCATCACCATGGGAGCCACCCTGGCCTGCGCTATGGAGCTGGCCGACCGCGGGTACCTGCCCGAGGCGGACGTGGGGCGCCCGCTGCGATGGGGGGACAGCCGTGCCCTGGTCGAGCTGACCCGGATGACCGGCCTCCGGGAGGGCTTCGGAGACGCCCTGGCCGAGGGAAGTCTGCGCCTGGCCACCCGGTACGGCCACCCCGAGCTGGCCATGGTGTCCAAAGGGCAGGAGTTCGCCGGGTACGAGCCCCGGGGGTCCCAAGGCATGGGGCTCGCCTACGCCACCTCGCCCATTGGCGCCTCCCACATGCGCGGGGACCCGGCCTACTTCGAGCTCCTGGGGGTCCCCACCACCGTGGACCCGCTTTCGTACGAGGACAAGGCTCCCCTGGTGAAGGACTGGCAGGATCTGTTCGCCGTCATCGACTCGACGGGCCTGTGCGTGTTTTTCACCGTGCGCTACCTGGTGGAGCCTCGGCTCGACTGCCTGCCCACCGGCATCCTGGCCTACCTGAACGCGGTCACCGGGGCCGGCTACACCCTAGAGGAGCTGGTCCGGGCCGGCGAGCGCATCATCAACGCCGAGCGCCTGTTCCTGGTGCGGGCCGGGTTCAGCCGCAAGGACGACAGCCTGCCTCCCCGGCTGCTCCGGGAACCCCTGCCCGACGGGCCGGCCCGAGGGATGGTGTGCCACCTCGACGAGATGCTCGACGCCTACTACCGGCTGCGGGGGTGGACCCCCGACGGGGTGCCCACCCCCGGGAAGCTCGCCGAGCTGGGGCTCGGCGAGACGGGAAGGGCGCCATGAGGGTGAACGTGCGGCTGTACTCGGTGCTGCGGCGCTATGCCCCGGGGGGGTCGGAGGCGTTCGAGCTGGAGCTGGAGCCTGGGGCCGACCTGGCCCTGGCCCTGGCTCGGCTGGACCTGCCCGACAAGGTAGAGCGGGTGGTACTGCTCAACGGACGACGCGCGGACCCGGCCACCCCCCTGGCCGATGGAGACGTGGTCACCGTGTTTCCCCCGGTGGCCGGGGGCTGACGTGAGTTTGGAGAGATCAAAAAAAGTTTGTTTTCTGTTTGCCTTTGGATACGCGGTTTTATTAAGGTGAAGTGCCTGTGCCGGGCCGAGCCTGGGCCACGCCCGGTGGCGCGCGAGCCGGAGGTTGTGCCCGGCACCTGTTCGCGGGCCGCGGCGTGCACCCTTCCGACGGGGAGTAGCGGTGTCTGAGCTTGTCCTCCAAGACGTGAGCGTGCGATTTGGCGGCTTGAAGGCTGTGGACGGCCTCAGCCTGTCTCTGAACCCGGGCGAGATCCTGGGGCTGATCGGCCCGAACGGTGCGGGCAAGACCACGGTGTTCAACCTGATCACTGGGGTCTACAGGCCCACCGGGGGCCAGATCACCTACCAGGGCAGGTCCCTCCTGAAGATGCTCCCCCACCAGATCGTGCGGTCCGGAATCGTGCGGACGTTCCAGAACATCCGCCTGTTCAAGGCTATGACCGCCCTCGAGAATGTGTTGGCCGGCCGCCACAGCCGTACCCGGGTGGGGGTGGTCGGGGCCCTCTTGCGCACCCGCGTCCAGCGCCAGGAAGAGCAGGAGTCGGTCGCGAGGGCCGAGGAGATCCTCCGGTTCCTCGGGCTCCACGACAAGCGCCACGAGCTAGCGGGCAACCTGCCCTACGGCCTTCAACGCCGGCTCGAGATCGCCCGGGCCCTGGCCACAGAGCCCAAGACCCTGCTGCTCGACGAGCCGGCCGCGGGCATGAACCCCCAGGAGAGCCGGGAGCTCATGGACCTGATCGAGACGATCCTGGAGCGGGGGGTCAACATCCTGCTGGTGGAGCACGACATGGGCGTGATCATGGGGATCAGCCACCGCATCGTCGTGCTCGACTCGGGCCGGAAGATCGCCGAGGGCAAGCCGGCCGAGATCCAGAGCGACCCCCGGGTGATCGAGGCGTACCTGGGAGGCATGTCGGCCGGCGGAGCCGCCCGCCAGCCAGAGGGCTGAACCCTTTCGTCCCGGGCAACCCGAAGGAAAAGGAGGAGACGGACATGAAGACCATCCACCGCACGCTCACCGCCCTGCTCGCCGCGGCCCTCGTGGTGGCGCCGGGCCTGTCCGCGGCCAAGACCCTTAAGATCGGGTCGTTGAGCCCTTTGACCGGACCCTACGCCGCGGACGGTAACGACATCCGGCACGGGGTCGAGACCGCCATCGCCCTGTGGGAGGCCAAGGGCGGCGTGCCTGGCTACGACAAGATCGAGTACTACCCTCAGGACTCGGCCTGTGACGGCAAGCAGGCCGTGAGCGCGGCCAACAAGCTGGCGAACTTAGGGGTGATTGGCGTGGTGGGAGCGTACTGCTCCTCCGCCACGATCCCAGCCTCGGACGTGCTCAACGAGGCCCGGGTGCCCGTCCTCACCCCGGCCTCCACGAACGAGAAGGTCACCGAGCGCGGGTTCAAGTATATGTTCCGCGTGTGCGGCCGCGATGACGATCAGGCCAAGGTGGTGGCCAAGTTTCTGAGTCAACAGCTGAAGGTGAAGAGCATCGCCCTGGTCGACGACAAGACCACCTACACCGCGGGCCTGGCGAAGAACATCAAGAAGTTCCTGAAGGGAACCGGGATCAAGGTGGTTGCCCACGAGCACGTGAACCAGGGTGACAAAGACTTCAGCGGCGTGCTCACCAAGATCAAGGCCACCAGGCCGGACGTGCTCTACATGAGCCTGTACAACCCCGAAGGCAACCTGATGGCCATCCAGGCCCGGCGCCTGGGGCTCAAGGCCGTCCTCATGACCGAGGACGCGGTGTACCACCCCAACTACCTCAAGATCGCGAAGAAGGCCGCCGAGGGCACCTTCCTGACCTACGGTCAACCCCCTTCTGAGGACATCCCCGAGGTGGCCGCCTTTATCAATGCCTACTCGGCCAAGTACGGCCAGCCCGGATCATACTCGGCCTATGCCTACGACGCAGCCAACGTTCTGCTGAGCGCCGTGGCCAAGGTGGGTGCGGACGACCCGGCCAAGCTGGCAGAGGCGATCCGGGCGACCCGGATGCAGGGGGCATCCAAGTTCATCCAGTTCGATGGAAAGGGCGACTCGGGCTCCACCTACAAGGTGATGGTGGTTCGGGACGGGAAGTTCGTGCCCTACTGGGACCCCGACACCGGCAAGTTGTACTGATCGGACACGGTAGGGGTCGGGGGAACCCCTGTTCCCCCGACCCCGGCGCGATGCGCCGGAGCCCTATCCGGCCCGGCAGGGCCGGGGAGCCACAGGACGAGGCATGGAAACCTTTTTGCAGCAGATGGTCAACGGACTGACGCTGGGGGCCGTGTATGCCCTGATCGCCCTCGGCTACACCATGGTCTACGGCATCATCCAGCTGATCAATTTCGCCCACGGCGAGATCTTCGCCGCGGGCGGCTACATCGGGGTGATCACCCTGTCGTTCCTCCAGTCGCGGGGGGTCCTGGAGGCCCACCCGACCCTGGGGCTCGTGCTCGCGTTCGCCCTTGCCATGGTCTACTGTGCGTTCCTGGCCGTGGCTCTTGAGCGCATGGCCTACCGGCCTCTGCGGGATGCCTCGCGCCTGTCGCTGCTCCTGTCGGCCCTGGGCATGTCGATCTTCTTCTCCAACGGCATGATGCTGTGCCAGGGGGTGTACGACAAGGCGTACCCGATCCAGCTCTACTCCACCGGCCAGTTCACCGTGGGCGGCGCGGTGGTGAGCTACATCCAGGTGTACATCTTCGTCGGAGCCCTGATTCTGATGATCGGGCTCAACCTGTTCGTGAACCGCACCCGGCTGGGCAAAGCCATGCGGGCCACCGCCCAAGACAAGGTGATGAGCGCGCTGCTCGGGATCAACGCCAACCGGACGATTACGATCACCTTCGTGATCGGCTCGGTGCTGGCCGCCGCCGCTGGGGTGATGGTGGGCCTGTACTACGGGTCGGTGCGGTTCGACATGGGTTTCATCCCGGGCATCAAGGCGTTTGCAGCGGCCGTGCTGGGGGGCATCGGCAACCTCACGGGCGCGGTGCTGGGCGGGATGATTATCGGGATGGTCGAGGTATTCGCGGCCGGCTACCTAGCCAGCGAGTACAAGGACGTGTTCGCGTTCATCATCCTGATCCTGGTCCTGTACTTCCGGCCCACGGGGATCATGGGCGAGCAGGTGGATGACACCAGGGTGTAAGCGGTCATGCGTAAAGAGCTCGTGAAGTTCGCGGTGGTGATGCTCTGGGCCTTCGGGCTCCTCTTCCCCATGCTTGGGGCCCAGATCGGCTTCGAGACCTTCACCTTCGAGTGGAGTCGGCTGGTGCGGGTGATGGGGTTCGTGGCCGTGGCCTACGGCGCGCTGGCTGCGCAGCGGGCCGTATCGGCGCACCGCAAGCGCGGCCACCGCGACCCAGGCCCCGGGCTGGCCGAGCGGGTGCCGCCCCTGTGGGGGTGGGGAATCCTGGCGGCGGTGGCCCTGGCTTTCCCCTGGTTCGCCGACAACTACGCCCGGGACGTGGCCATCAACGTGCTGATCTATGTGGCCCTGGGCCTGGGCCTGAACATCGTGGTGGGGCTGGCGGGGCTGCTTGACCTGGGCTACATCGCCTTCTACGCCGTGGGGGCCTACACCTACGCCTTGCTCAACACCCACTTTGGCGTCCCGTTCTGGCTGGCCCTGCCGATCGGGTGCGTGATCAGCGCTGGCGCCGGGGCGTTCATCGGCTACCCTACCCTGAAGATGCGGGGCGACTACCTGGCTATCGTCACCCTGGGGTTCGGGGAGATCATCCGGATCGTGCTGAACAACTGGGACCGGGTGACCGAGGGACCCAACGGCATCCTGGGCATCAAGGCCCCGGGCCTGTACTACCCGAAGCTGACCGAGGCGGGGCTCACCCTCGGCCACGTGTACCTCAAGAACCTGACCTGCCTGTACTACATCGCCCTGGTGATCGCCGTGGTCACCATCATCGGGGTGTACCGGCTCGACCACTCGCGCGTGGGCCGGGCCTGGGTTTCGATACGGGAGGACGAGACGGCGGCCGAGCTCACCGGCATCGACACGCTGCGGATGAAGCTCCTGGCCTACATGCTGGGGGCCATCTTTGCGGGCCTGGCCGGGGCCTTCTATGCGGCCAAAGTCCGTTATGTTAACCCGAGTTCGTTCGTGTTCCTGGAGTCGGCCCTGGTCCTGTGCATCGTGGTGCTCGGAGGGATGGGATCGATCCCGGGCATCATCCTGGCCGCCGCGGCCATCATCGTGCTCCCCGAGGTGTTCCGGGATCTGGAGCTGTACCGGATGCTCGCCTTCGGGGGGGCCATGACCCTGATGATGGTGTACCGGCCCGAGGGGCTGATCCCGGCCCGCCGGCGACGGCTCGAGCTGCACGCGAGAGAGGCCTTCGCGGAAGAGGAAGGGAATGCTTAAGGTCGAGGAGATCCACACCTACTACGACCACATCCACGCCCTCAAGGGCGTGTCCCTCGAGATCCGCGAGGGCGAGATCGTGTGCCTGATCGGGTCGAACGGGGCCGGGAAGTCCACCACCCTGATGACCATTAGCGGGGTGCTGCACCCGGCCCGGGGGCGGGTGCTGTTTGACGGTCAAGACATCGCCCACCGCCCGGCGGACCGGATCGTGGGGCTGGGGATCTGCCAGGTGCCCGAGGGGCGGCGGATCCTACCGAGGCTGTCGGTGGCTGACAACCTGGAGATGGGCGCGTTCCTCCGCCGCGACCGGGAGGGAATCCGGCAGGACCTCGAGAAGGTGTACGAGCTGTTCCCGGTACTGGCGGAGCGGCGGCGGCAGCAGGGGGGCACCCTGTCTGGGGGCGAGCAGCAGATGCTGGCCATCGGAAGGGCCCTGATGGGGCGGCCGCGGCTGCTCCTGCTGGACGAGCCGTCCCTTGGGCTCGCCCCGATCGTGGTGGAGAAGATTTTCGGGATCATCCAGCAGATTAACCGCGACGGCACGACCATCCTGCTGGTGGAGCAGAACGCCAACCTGGCCCTGGGGGTCTCTGACCGGGCCTACGTGCTCGAGACGGGCCGGGTCACCCTGAGCGGCCCCTCCAGGGAGCTGGCCCACGACGAGCGGGTGCGCAAGGCCTACCTGGGCGAGCAGTAATCCGACTCAATTCCACCCCTTCCGACCCTTTGCCCGAGTTTGACACCATCTCGTCACAAGAAAGCTGGAAAGACGATACGTTTCGGCTGGTTATCCCGAGGTGCGTCTTTCCGGCTTGTTTCTGACGAGGTGGGGGAGTTTCAGCCGGATCTCCAGGTGAAGCTCCTGCGCGTGTTGGAAAAGCGCGCGTTCTATCGCATCGGCGGGG
>JAADGT010000263.1 GCA_013152215.1 Deltaproteobacteria bacterium | reverse complement strand
CGGCCGCCTCGGGCGCCCCACCCATCACCGGCGCCAGCCAGTGGTGGAACTGGTTCGCCCCGCCCAGCGCCGCCGGGATCCCGATCCAGCCGCCCACGATGGACAGGCCGGCCAGGATCCACAGAGGCACGGTCATGGAGGCCGGCGACTCGTGTACGTGCACCTCGTGGGGATCGAACCGCTCCTTGCCGAAGAAGGTCATGAACACCAGCCGGAACATGTAGAAGGCGGTGATGCCGGCGGCGGCGAAGCCGAGGAACCACTGGAACTTGAACCCGTTGGCCCAGGCGTTCCACAGGATCTCGTCCTTGGAGAAGAAGCCGGCCAGGGGCGGCACCCCCGCGATCGCGATCGTGGCGATCAGGAAGGTCCAGTAGGTGTGGGGCATGTGCTTTCGCAGGCCCCCCATCCTGCGCATGTCCTGCTCCTCGTGCATGCCGTGGATCACCGAGCCGGACCCGAGGAACAGGCAGGCCTTGAAAAACGCGTGGGTCATCAGGTGGAAGATGCCGGCCGCGTAGGCGCCCACGCCCATGGCCGTGAACATGTAGCCGAGCTGGCTCACCGTGGAGTAGGCGAGCACCTTCTTGATGTCGTACTGGGTGATCGCGATGGTGCCCGCGAACAGGGCGGTGAGCGCGCCGATCGTGGCCACCACGGTCATGGAGGTGGGGGCCATGGAGTACAGCACGTTGCACCGGCCGATCATGTACACGCCGGCGGTCACCATGGTGGCGGCGTGGATCAGGGCCGACACGGGGGTGGGGCCGGCCATGGCGTCGGGCAACCACACGTACAGGGGGATCTGGGCGCTCTTGCCCGTGGCGCCCACGAACAGCAGCAGGGTGATCGCGGTCACGATGGCGCCGCCCGCAACCAGCACCTCGGGCGCCTGCTTCATCACCGGCACGAAGTCCAGGGTGCCGAACTTCCAGAAGATCAGGAACATACCGAGCAGGAAGCCGAAATCCCCGATCCGGTTGACGATGAACGCCTTCATGCCGGCCGCGGCCTTGGCCGCGTCCTCGAACCAGAACCCGATCAGCAGGTAGGAGCACAGGCCCACGCCCTCCCAGCCCACGAACAGCACCAGGAAGCTGTTGCCGAGCACCAGGGTGAGCATGGCGAAGCAGAACAGGTTGAGGTAGGTGAAGTACCGGGAGAACCCGGGGTCGTGGGACATGTACCCCACCGAGTACACGTGGATCAGGAAGCCCACGCCCGTGACCACCAGGATCATCACGCAGCTCAACGGGTCGAGCAGGTAGCCCAGGGTCACCTTGGTGGACCCGCTGGCGATCCACTCGAAGATCACCTGCTCGAACACCCGCTCGGCCGGCGGCAGGGCCTTCAGGCTGAAGAACGCCCCCACCGACACCAAGAACGACAGGAACACGCTGCCGCAGGCCACCGTGGCCACCAGCCCCTTGGGCAACCTCCGGCCGAACAGGCCGTTCACCAGGGCGCCCACCATGGGGAAGAACGGAATCAGCCAGATCATGTCGAGCATGGGAAGCCTCCCTCAGGCAACCGGTTCAGCCCTTGAGCAGGCTGATCTCGTCGGCGTGGACGGCCCGGCGGGCCCGGTACAGGCACACCACGATGGCCAGCCCCACCGCGGCCTCGGCCGCGGCCACGGTCATCACGAAGAACACGTACAGCAGCCCCTCGACGCTGTTGAGGTGGTCGGCCACCGTGACGAAGGCCAGGTTCACGGCGTTGAGCATGAGCTCCACGCACATGAGCAGCACGATCACGTTGCGCCGCACCAGCACCCCCACCACGCCGAGCCCGAACAGCACGGCCGAAAGCCCCATGGAATACTCGAACGGAATCATCCCTCGTCCTCCACCGCTTCGGGGCCGGGTCCGGCCCGCGGTCCGGAACTAGAGCCGCTTCTTCGCCAGCGCCACGGCCCCCACGAGCCCCACCAGCAGCAGCACCGAGGCGATCTCGAACGGCAGCAGGTAGGTCGTGAACAGCTTCTCCGACAGGAACTCCACGCTGCCCACCCGGGCCAACACCTCTTCCGTCATGCCGCCGGGCTTGCCGGTGAGGCCCGCGGCCAGGGGAACCAGCAGCACCACCACCATCAGGCCGGCCAGCACCATGCCGAACACCTTTGCGAAGCCCAGGCGCTCGGTCTCGGCCTCCTCGTGGCGCACGTCGAGCAGCATGATCACGAACACGATCAGGGTCATGATCGCGCCGGCGTACACCATGAGCTGGATCGCGAAGATGAACTCGGCGTGGTGCAGCAGGTAGATCCCGGCCAGGCTCACCATGGTGCCCACCAGGCTCAGGGCGCTGTGGATCGGGTTGCGGGCCAGGAGCACCCCGATCCCGCCCAGCACGGCAAAGGCGGCGAACACGAAGAAGATCGCTAGCGTCATCGGACGCCCTCCGTCAGTTGCGGGCCAGAACGTCCCGGGTCATGTGGAACTCCTCCCGGGTGTATCCGCAGAACTCGTAGTTGCGGGTCAGCTCGATCGCGTCCTTGGGGCACGCCTCCTGGCAGTACCCGCAGAAGATGCACCGGGTCACCTCCACCACGAACCGGTTCGGGAACCGTCGGCCGTCCGGGGTCTCCTTGGCCTCGACCGTGATGACCTTGGCCGGGCACACGGCCTCGCACAGGCCGCAGGCCACGCACTTGAGCTGGCCGTTCTCGGTCTTGAGCCGGTGCAGGCCCCGCCAGCGCTCGGACGGTTCGCGCTTCTGCTCGGGGTACTGGTAGGTGATCGGCTTCGAGAAGAACCGCTTCAGGGTGAATGCGAGCCCCTTCAGGAGCGGGGTGATGACGGCCATGGGCTTGACTCCTTGTCCGAGCTTAGGCCACCGCCGTGACCACCACACCGGTCACGAAGATGTTGGCCAGGGCCAGGGGCATGAGCCACTTCCACCCCAGGCGCATGATCTGGTCGTACCGGAGCCGGGGGAACGTGCCCCGCTCCCAGATGAAGAAGAACACCAGCACGAACACCTTGGCCAGGAACACCGGGAACTTCAGCAACCCCGGGGTCGGGATGCCGAACGGCAGGTACCAGCCGCCCAGGAACAGGCAGGTGATGATCATGGCCAGAGAGATCAGGTGGGCGTACTCGGCCATGAAGAACATGGCGAACTTCATGCTGGAGTACTCGATGTTGAACCCGCAGGCCAGCTCGGCCTCGGCTTCGGGCATGTCGAACGGGGTCCGGTTGATCTCGGCCAGCCCGCAGATGAGGAACAGGAAGAACGCCAGGGGCTGCTTGAAGGCGTTCCACCACACGGTCTGGGTGTTCACGATCTCCACCAGCGACAGGCTGCCGCTCACCATGATCACGCTGATCAGCGTAAGCCCCAGCGCCAGCTCGTAGCTGATCATCTGGGCCGCGGTCCGCAGCGACCCCAGGAGCCCGTAGCGGTTGTTCGAGGCCCACCCGCCCAGCATGACCCCGTACTCCCCGAGACCGGCCAGCCCCAGGATGTACAGCAGGGCCACGTTCACGTCGGTGATCCGCATGGTGATCTCCCGGCCGAACAGCTGGAACGAGTCGCCGAACGGAATCACGGCCACGATCATCAGGGCCGGCACGATCGAGAGGACCGGGGCCAGCACGTACACGATCTTGTCCGCGTTGGCCGGGACGATGTCCTCCTTGAAGAACCCCTTGAGGCCGTCGGCCAGGGGCTGCAGCAGCCCCTGGAAGCCGACCCGGTTGGGGCCGTGGCGGACCTGGATCCGTCCCAGCACCCGGCGCTCCAGCCACGTGGTGTAGGCCACCACGAACAGAAGCACCCCGAACACCACCAGCACCTTGAGGATGCTTTCGATCAGGAAGTCCAGCATGGTCGTCTCCCTGCGGAACCCGGGCCCTGAGGACCCGCCGCTCCGCCGAACCTAGGCCTTCTCCACCCGAACCGCGGTCACCTTGTACTCGGGGATCTTGGCCACCGGGCAGGTGGCCGGGTTCGTGAGCACGTTCACCGGCGACTCGCTGTAGTGGAAACTCAGGAACACCGTGCCCGGCGCCGGCCGGTCCACCACCTTCACCTTGGTGGTGATCTCACCCCGCCGGCTGGTCACCCGCACCGGGTCGCCGGTGCGCAGGCCCAGCCGCTCGGCGTCGGCCGGGTGCATCTCGAGGAACCCCTCGGGGAAGCAGTCGTTGATGCGTCCGCACCGCCGGGTCATGGAGCCGGAGTGATAGTGGGGGTGCTCGCGACCGGTGGTCAGGACGAGCGGGTACTCGTCGTCCGCCTCCTCGGCCGAGCCCTTGTACTCCACCACGTGGAACAGGCCCTTGCCCCGGGCGAACTTCTCCACGTGGAGCACCGGGGTGCCCGGGTGGTCCTTGTCGGGGCACGGCCAGGGGATGCCCTCGCGCTCGATCCGGTCGTAGTCGATGCCCGCGTAGCTGGGGGTGAGGGAGGCGATCTCGTCGAAGATCTCCCGGGGATGGGCGTAGCTCATGGGGTAGCCCATCTTGGTGGAGAGCTCCTGCACGATCTGCCAGTCGGGCTTGGACTCGCCCCGGGGCGCCAGCGCGGCCCGCACCCGCTGGACCTTGCGCTCGGTGTTGGTGAAGGTGCCGTCCTTCTCGGCGAACGAGCAGGCCGGCAGGACCACGTCGGCCTTGGCCGCGGTCTCCGTGAGGAAGATGTCCTGCACGACCAGGAAATCCAGGTTGTCCAGGGCCTTCTCGATGTGATGTAGGTCCGGGTCGGTGATCATGGGGTTCTCGCCCATGACGTACAGGGCCCGGATCTTGCCCTCCAGCGCGGCCTGGCCCATCTCGGTGAGGGTGAGGCCCGGCTCCCGGGGCACCTTCCGGCCCCAGGCCTCGTCGAACTTGGCCATGGCCTCGTCGTCGCCCACCTTCTGGTAGCCCGTGACCACGTTGGGCAGCCCGCCCATGTCGCAGGCGCCCTGCACGTTGTTCTGGCCCCGCAGGGGGTTCACCCCTCCGCCCTCCACGCCCACGTTGCCCGTGAGCATGGCCAGGTTGGCCAGGCACTTGACCGCGTCGGTGCCCTGGGTGTGCTGGGTGACGCCCATGGCGTAGAGGATCGAGGCGGGCTTGGCCCCGGCATAGACCCGGGCCGCCTTGCGGATCAGGTCAGCGTCCACCCCGGTGATCTCCTGGACCCTCTCGGGGGAGTAGGCGTCCAGGGAGGCGGCGAACTCCTCGAACCCCTCGCACCGCTCGGCGATGTAGTCGGGGGCGTGCAGGCCCTCCTTCAGGATCACGTGCATCATGCCCAGGATCACCGGGATGTTGTGGCCCGGCTTCACCTGGAGGAACACGTTGGCGTACTCGGCCAGCTCGATGCGGCGGGGATCGATCACCACGAGCTTGGCGCCCCGCTGGGTCACGGCCCGCTTGACCCGGTCGCCGATGATCGGATGGTTCTCGGTGGTGTTGGAGCCGATGACCAGGAAGCCTTGCGCCTTGTCCACGCAGGCGATGGAGTTGGTCATGGCGCCGGAACCGAAGCTTGTGGCCAGACCGGCCACCGTGGCGCTGTGTCAGAGACGTGCGCAGTGATCGACGTTGTTGGTGCCGATCACCGCGCGCATATGAACTTCTGGAAGAGGTAGTTCTCCTCGTTGGTGCACCGGGCGCTCGTGAACCCGCCGATGGCGTCGGCGCCGTGCTCGTCCTTGATCTGCTGGAGCCTTTGGGCCACCAGGCCCAGGGCCTCGTCCCAGGTGGCCTCCTTGAGCTCACCGTCCTTGCGGACCAGCGGCTTCTCCAGCCGGTCGGGGTGGTTGACGAACTCCCAGCCGAACCGGCCCTTCACACACAGGCTCCCGAAGTTGGGGGCCTTGTCGAAGTCGGTGGTGGTGACCCGGATGATCTCGCCGTTCAGCACGTTCAGCTCGAGCTGGCAGCCCACGCCGCAGTAGCCGCAGGTGGTGGGCACCCGGTCGGCCTGCCAGATCCGGGCCTTGGTGGGGTGCACGCTGTCGGTCAGCGCCCCCACCGGGCACACGCTCAGGCACTCGCCGCAGGAGATGCACTCCACCCCGGGCACCGGCCCGATGTACGAGTAGAACCCGTTGTCCACGATCTGGATGCAGCCGACGCCCTTGACCTCCTTGCAGGCCCGGACGCACCGGCCGCACAGGACGCACCGGTCGGGCCACTGCCGGATGAACGGCGACACGTACCGGGGCACGTCGCGCTCGAACCGTTCGGTGCGGTAGGACTCGGCCGTGACCCCGAACTCGTACACCAGGTCCTGGAGGTCGCACTCCCCGCCCTTGTCGCACACGGGGCAGTCCAGGGGGTGGCGCACCAGGAGGAGCCGCAGCACGTCGCGGCGCATCTCGCGCAGCTCCTCGGAGTCGGTGGTCACCACCATGCCGTCGCCCGCAGGGGTGTCGCAGGCGGTCACCGGTTTGGTGCAGCCCTCCACCTCCACCACGCACATCCGGCACGAGCCGATGGGGGAGAGCTTCTTGAGGTAGCACAGGGTGGGGATCCGGATCCCCGCCTCCTGCGCCGCCTCCAGGATCGTGGCCCCCTTGGGGACCTCGACCCGGACACCGTCGATCGTCACGTTGATCATGGGCTTCCCCTCTTCGAAACCAGCTGGGCCGCAGGGCGGCTTCCCAGTAACTTGGGCCTTCGGCCCGCTAGAAGGCTGGAAGGCTAGGAGGCTGGGAGGCTTGAAAACCTCCTGGATTCCCATGCGTTCTAGGAATCACCACGCCTCTTTGCCTCCACCTCGCGGTCCGGGGGGCAAGGAGATCAGGGGTCAGAGGACACATGTCAGTGGACAGGCCGTGGTCCCACGACGTCGCTGTAGCCACATTGTCTTTGCCTTTCTTCTGGCTCCTGTCCCCTGAATTCTGGCTCCTGAAACCCATGCCCCAGCGCCGACACGTCGCTTCAGGCCGCGGGCTCCGGGGCCACCAGGAGGAGCCGGTAGCACCGCAGGCACCGGCTCGCGTCGGCGATGGCCTCCTCGTGGGTGAACCCGATCTCGGCCTCCCGGAAGTCCCGGATCCGCTCCTCCACCGGCACGTGGTGGATGTGGGCCGGCTCGGTGGTGGCGGGCACGCCCACGTCCTCGGCCGGATCGTAGGGCTTGAGCTGGGCCACGTACTCGTTCATGACCCACTCCTCCAGGGGCTCGGTGCGCTCCTCCCGGAGGAACCGGTCGATCTGGAACGCGGCCTCCTTGCCCGCGATCAGGGTCAGGGGGCCGGTGACGCAGTCGCCGGCAGAGAACACTCCCACCCCGTCCACCACGGCGGCCAGTTTGTTCAGGCCCTCCACCTGGATCTGGTTGCGCCGGTCCGCCTTGACCGGGGCGTCCTCGGGCAGGAACCCCAGGTCGATGGCCTGGCCGATGGCGGGGATCACGGCGTCGGTCTCCAGCACGAACTCGCTGCCCTCGATGGGCACCGGCCGGCGCCGGCCCGACTCGTCGGGCTCGCCCAGCTCCATCTTGATCAGCTCCACCCCCTTCACCTTGCCGTTCTCGTCCAGCACGAGCCGGGTGGGGTTGTGCAGGAACAGGAACTCGATGCCCTCGGCCTTGGCGTCAGCGATCTCGACCTTGTCGGCCGGCATCTCGGCCTCGGTTCGGCGGTACACCAGGGTCACCTTCTCGTAGCCCACCCGCAGGCCCGTGCGCACGCAGTCGATGGCCACGTTGCCGCCGCCCACCACCACCAGGCGCTTGCCCACGAACACCGGCTTGCCCAAGGCCACGTCCCGCAGGAAGTCGGCGCCCCGCATGAACCCTTCCTTGGCGTCCTCCTCGCCCGGCGCCCGCAGACCCGTGCCCAGGCGGGCCCCCACGGCCAGGAACACGGCCTTGAACCCGCCCTTGACCAGGTCGTCCCAGGTCACGTCGCGGCCTACCTCGGTGTTGTACCGGACGGTGACCCCCAGGTCGGCGATCAGGTCCGCCTCGCGCCGCAGGATCCATCGGGGCAGCCGGTAGTCTGGGATGCCCACCGCGGCCATGCCGCCCGGCTCGGGCAGGGCCTCGAACACGGTCACGTCGTAACCGAGCTGGGCCAGGTAGTAGGCGCAGGAGAGCCCGGCCGGCCCGGCGCCCACGATCGCCACCTTCTCTTTGTCGGGCGTGGGCTTGGGCAGCCGGGGCGGGCGGTTGCGGTCGAGCTCGTAGTCGGCCACGAACCGCTTCAGGTACTTGATCTGGACCGGGCCGTCCACGTTCTGGCGGCGGCAGTTGAACTCGCAGGGCCGCACACACACCCGGCCCACCGTGCCCGGCAGGCAGTTGTCCTGGCGGATCACCTCAAGGCTGTCCTCGAACCGGCCCTTTTTGATCAGCTCCACGTAGGTGGGGATGTCCAGGTGGGCCGGGCAGGCGCTCTTGCACGGCGCGGTCACCTTGAGCCGGTACTCGCCCCGGGGCACCTTGGCCTTCTTCTCGATCGCCTCGTCCAGCTCGGTCCGGAAATGGGTCACGAAGTCCGAGAAGGCCTTGCCGCAGGACCGGCCCAGGTCGCACATGGCCTGGTTGCGCAGCCGCTCGGCCAGCCGCTCCACCGTGGCCACGTCGCCGGGCTCGCCCCGGCCGTCGCACACCCGGGCCAGGGCGTCGTGGATCACCTTGCTCCCCACCCGGCACGGCACGCACTGCCCGCAGGAGTACCGCACTAGCCCCTCGGCGTAGGCGCGGGCCATGTCGATGGGGTTTGCCCGGCCGTCCCACACGGCCAGGCCGTCCCACCCCATCAGGCCCAGCAGCGGCGTGCCCGAGGGAAGGGACCGGGGAACCGGGACGTCGTCGGCACCCTTGGCCGTGCCCTGGCGGCTGTCCACAACCTGGCCGCCCCAACTCGAAAAGATCCGATCACCCATGAACCCCTCTCCTCGCCCGGCTCAGCGGTCGATCTCGCCGAGCACGATGTCCAGGGAACCGATCACCGCGATCACGTCGGCCACCATCCGGCCCTTGATCATCTCCTCGAGGGCCTGGAGGTTGATGAAGCACGGCGGCCGGACGCGGAACCGGTAGGGTTTCTCGCTTCCGTCCGACACCAGGTAGTACCCGAGCTCGCCCTTGGTGGCCTCGACGCTCATGTACACGTCGCCCTCGGGCGCCTTGAACCCCCCGCTCATCAACTTGAAGTGCCGGATCAGGCACCCGATGTCCTCGTACACCGTCTCCTTGGGCGGGGGCGTGATCTCGGGCACGTCGGCCATGACCGGCCCCTCGGGCATCCGGTCGAGGGCCTGCTCCACGATCCGGATCGATTGGCGCATCTCGGCCAGCCGCACCAGGTAGCGCTCGTACACGTCGCCCACCGTGCCGGTGGGGATCTCGAAGTCGTAGGTCTCGTACCCGCAGTAGGGCTGCACCTTGCGCAGGTCCCACTTGACTCCCGCGGCCCGGAGCACCGGCCCGGTGATGGAGTACTGGATGCACTCCTCCTGGCTGATGATCCCGATCCCTTCGGTGCGGTTGCGCCAGATCTTGTTCTTGGTGAGAAGGAGCTCGTACTCGTCCACGCGGGAGGGGAACTCCTTGACGAAGGCCCGGGCCTTCTCGAAGAACACCGGCGGGGCGTCGGCGGCGAGGCCCCCGATCCGCACGAAGCTGGGGGTGAGCCGGGCGCCGGTCACGTCCTCGAGCATGTCGATGATGGTCTCACGCTCGCGGAACGTGTAAAAGAGGACCGTCATGGCGCCGATGTCGAGGGCGTGGGTGCCGAGCCACAGCAGGTGGCCCGCGATCCGCTGGAGCTCGGCCAGGCAGACCCGCAGCACGGTGGCCCGCTCCGGGATCTGGTCCTCGATGCCCAGGAGCTTCTCCACGGCCAGGCAGTACCCCAGGTTGTTGATCAGGGCCCCGGTGTAGTCCATCCGGTCCGTCAGGGTCAGGGCCTGGTGGTAGGTCTTGGTCTCGGCGAGCTTCTCGAGCCCCCGGTGCAGGTGCCCCAGATGGGGGACGGCCCGCACCACGGTCTCGCCGTCCAGCTCCAGGACCACCCGGAGCACGCCGTGGGTGGCCGGGTGCTGGGGGCCCATGTTCACGATCATATTCTTGGTTTCCGACATCTCGACCTCCGGGGGTGACGGGCGCCTCGGGTTCGGGCGGTCGGCTCTACCGGTAGACCACCTTCTGGGGAATGCCCTCCAACGGGTAGTCCTTCCGGAGGGGATGCCCCACGTACCCGTCCCAGAGCAGGATGCGCCGCAGGTCGGAGTGGCCGTCGAACACGATGCCGAACAGGTCGTACACCTCGCGCTCCAGCCAGTTGGCGGCTTTCCAGACCCCTTCCACCGTGGGGATGGTGTCGTTCTCCTCCACCGGGGCCTTCAGGCGCAGCCGCCGGTTGTGGGGGAAGGAGTAGAGGTTGTAGATCACCTCGAACCGCGGGGTGCGGGGGGTTCGGTCCACGGCGGTGAGGTCGGTGAGCATGTTGAACCCCAGCCGCTCGTCGTCGCGGCAGAACGTGGCCACGTCCAGGATCCGGTCCTTGGCCACCACCACGCTCGTCTGGCCCCGGAACTCGTGGTGGCCGAGGACGGCGTCGCCGAACTCACCTTTCAGGATGTCCACGATCGCGTTGAGGTCGCTCATGGCAGCCCCTCTCGATAGGGATTGGGCGCGCTAGCCGGCGGCCGCGGCGGTGTCGGGGCGGTCCGAGAACTTCTCCTGGGCGATCTTGTCCTGCAGCTTGATCAGCGCCGCCAGGAGCTGTTCGGGTCGGGGCGGGCACCCGGGCACGTACACGTCCACGGGCAGGAACTGATCCACCCCCTGGACCGTGTTGTACACATTGAAGATGCCGCCGGAGCAGGCGCAGGTGCCGTAGGCGATGACCCACTTGGGCTCGGGCATCTGGCGGTAGATCTTCTGGACCATGGCGGCCATCTTCTTGGTGACCGTGCCGGCCACGATCATCAGGTCCGACTGGCGGGGGGAGGGCCGGAACACCTCGGCGCCGAACCGAGCGATGTCGTAGGAGGCCGAGGAGGCCACCATCATCTCCAGGGCGCAGCAGGCCAGCCCGAAGGTGGCGGGCCAGATGGAGTTTTTCCGGGCCCAGCCCACCAGCTTCTCCAGGTTCGTCACCAGAACCGGGGGCAGCTTGGTCTCTACTCCCATTCCAGCACTCCTTTCCTCCAGATGTACGCGTACCCCACCAGGAGGATGAACAGGAAGACGAGCATCTCGACGAACCCGAAGAGCCCCAGGGCCTTGAACTTCACGGCCCACGGGTACAGGAACACCACCTCGACGTCGAACACCAGAAACACCATGGCCACCAGGTAGTACTTGACGTCGAACGGCCGGCGGGCCCCCGGGTCCACGGTCATGCCGCACTCGTAGGTGGACAGTTTCTCCGAGTCGGGCCGCCGCGGCCCCAGCATGGCCGACATGAGCACCATGCCGAGCCCGAAGCCGGCTGCCAACAGGAACAGGATCAGGATCGGAACGTAGTTTTGGAGCATCCCATCCTCCCTGGGCCCCGGGAAGCCCCCGGGCTCGCCTCACTTTGTGAACGCCTGGAACAAGCCGCGCGGTATGCTACTCGGCCGGTTTTCGCGATGTCAAGGACAAACCGCCGTTGGTTCGGAACAAAGCGGCGTAACCGTGTAGAACCCCGACGATTTTGCTAGGCCTTCCGTCCCCGCAACTCCCCCCACCGGTTCATGCCGGCCAGCAGGAGACCCAGCGTGATGAACGCCCCCGGCGGCAGGATCATCACGATCACGGGCGAGAACCCGGGGCCCACGAGCGGCAGCCCGAACCAGGTGCCGTTGCCCAGGATCTCGCGCACGCTGCCGAGCAGGGTCAGGCTCAGGGTGAACCCCAGGCCCATGCCCAGGCCGTCGGCCACCGACGCGGCCACCCCGTGCTTGGAGGCGAACGCCTCGGCCCGGCCCAGGATGATGCAGTTCACCACGATCAGGGGGATGAACACGCCCAGGGCCTTGTGGAGCTCGTGGGCGTAGGCGTTCATCACCAGGTCCACCACGGTCACGAACGAGGCGATCACCACGATGTAGGCCGGGATCCGCACCTTGGCTGGGATGACGGATCGGATCAGGCTCACCACCGCGTTCGAGCACAGGAGGACGAACGTGGTGGCAAGCCCCATGCCGATGCCGTTCACGGCCTCGGTGGTCACGGCCAGGGTCGGGCACATGCCCAGCACCAGCCGGAACACCGGGTTCTCGCTGGCGATGCCCTTCCAGAACTCGAAGAACAGGGATCCGGGCCTCTGTGCGCTCATGGGACGTTTCCGTTGGGAGGCTTCCGACAGGCCGGCGTGCGGCCTGCCCGTGAAAGAGCAACGCGCCCGGACTCCACTCCCCCGCCTCGGCGGCCGGGCATGGGGTCTGTTTCCGGCCGCGCGCGAAGCCGGGCATGAGATCCTCCGCGCAGGCACGCGGCAACCACGGTGGCTCCATGACGGTCCGGCCGGGAACGAACGGCTTCACGGCGCGAGCGTCGGAGGCGCTGCGCGGCGAGCAGAGGGGCCGCGCGCGGCTCTCCAACAGACCCCATGCCCCCCGAAGCCTTGGCGACGGTTCCGGAGCCACCCGGCGGCCTAGCTGCCCAGCCGCCTAGCCGCCTGGGGAGCCGAAGGCGAGAAAGCAGGAAGGCCGGCCTCATCCCTCTCCTCCGGGCGTGAAGATCTGGGTCTTCGCGGCCTCGAACGCCTCGAGGGCCTCGCGGATGGCCTTGACCAGGGCCCGGGGCGTGATCGTGGCACCGGTGATCTGGTCGAAGTCTCCCCCGTCCTTCTTCACGGCCCAGTTGGCGCTCCGGAGGCTCTTCCCCCGGAACTGGGCCAGGTACCCCGGATCCGCGGCCTTGGCCCCCAGCCCGGGGGTCTCGGCGTGCTGCAGGATCACCACGCCGGTGACCCGGCCCTCCCGGTCCACCCCCACCAGGGCCCGGATCCACCCCCCGTACCCCTCGGGCGAGGCAGCCTCGAACGCGGCGCCCACGGCCTGACCGCCCTTGCGGCCCACGTAGTACGTGCGACCGTTCACCACCCGGGCGTCCTGGTCCGGGGCGTTGTCGAAGGGGGGCAGCACGGCCCGCACGCCCCGGAGCAGCTCCTGGCGCAGGGCCTCGCGGATCGGCTCCTCGGTCAGGTCGTACACCTTGGCCAGGCCCAGGGCCGCCACCACGCACACCGTGGTGAGCACCAACACCATCCGCGCCATGTCCCTCATGACGCCGCCCCTTTCGCCTCGGGCACCCAACCGAACTTCCGGGGCTTCGTGAACCGGTCGATCAGGGGCACCGTCGCGTTCATGAGGAGGATCGCGAAGCTCACCCCCTCGGGGTAGCCTCCCCACAGCCGGATCACCGCGGTCAGGAGCCCGCACCCCACCCCGAACGCCCACCGTCCCCGGGCCGTCAGGGGGCTCGTGACCATGTCGGTGGCCATGTAGCACGCCCCCAGCACCGCCCCGCCGGTGACCAGGTGGAACCACGGGGGCAACACCTTGGCCGGGGCCCCGAGCCAGGCCGCGCCGGTGACGAGCACCAGGGTTCCCAGGAACGCCACCGGGATGTCCCAGGGGATGATCCGCTTCCAGAGCAGATAGGCCGCTCCCACGAGAAGGAGCAGCTCCGACACCTCGCCGAGGCTGCCGGGCTGGAGCCCCACGAACAGCTCCCACCACGGGATGCCGGCCAAGGCATCGCCCAGGGCGCCGTGGGTGGCCACGGCGGTCTTGGCCGCCCCCAAGGGGGTCGCGCCGGTCACGGCGTCGGCCAGGGCGCCGCCCGGCACGGCCCAGTTCGTCATGGCCACCGGGAACGAGATCAGCAGGAATACCCGGGCCACCAGGGCCGGGTTGAACGGGTTCTGGCCCAGCCCTCCGAACACCTGCTTGCCGAGCCCGATCGCCAC
>JAADGT010000127.1 GCA_013152215.1 Deltaproteobacteria bacterium | reverse complement strand
GAAGCGCGACGGCCGAGCAGCCCGGGCCACCCGACGCGAGCGGTGCGGCCGCGGCGCGTGCCCTCACGCGCCGCAGCGGACCGAGTCGAGGCGGTCCCTGCGAGGCCGTTCAGCGAAGGAGGGGCCCCCAGCCCCACCGCCTCGGGAAATATACGAACTTGCGGTCCATGACACTAGGCGGCTCGGCGGCCGAAAACAGAGCCCATGCCCTGCCCCCGGGCACGGGCGCGTCACGCTATCGAGACCGAAGCCGCGGCGTCAAGACCCCTCGGCCGCACGGGACTCCTCGACGGATCAATTTCCCTCCCTCCCCCCTTGCGGGGCCCGAGCCGCCTTTGCTAGTCTCGCTCCGTTCCGGGCCGGTTCTTCTCCGGCTCCTTCCCCCCTGCTCCCCCGTTTCCGCTGGGCTTGTGCATCCGCCACCGTCGGATCGGGGTGAGCGTTATCCACACTTGTGGATAACCCTGTGGATACCAAGCCCCCATGGAACAGATCTGGCGATCCGTCCTGAGCGACCTGGAGTCCTCGCTGCCCACCCAGACGTTCCAGACCTGGATCCGCCCGATCCGTCCCCTGCGTCTGGACGGAGACGAGCTCCTGGTGGAGGTGCCCAGCAAGTTCTTCGCCGATTGGCTCCAGGACCACGACTACCTCAGCCTGATCGAGCGCTCCGCCACCGGCCACGCCGGCCGTCCCGTGCAGGTGCGCTGCGTCCCCTCGAAGCAGGAAAAGGCGTACGTGCGCCCGTCGAAGAAGGAGTCGCCGGCTCCACCGGGGTGGCAGGAGCGGGCGCGGCGCATCGGCCTGAACCCCAAGTACACGTTCGAGGCCTTCGTGGTGGGCAGCTCCAACCAGTTCGCCCATGCGGCCAGCCTGGCCGTGGCCGAGAGGTCCACGCGGACCTACAACCCCCTGTTCATCTACGGCGGCGTTGGGCTCGGCAAGACCCACCTGCTCAACGCCATCGGAAACTTTCGGCTCGCCAACGATCCCAACGCCAAGGTCTGCTACGTCCACAGCGAGAGCTTCGTCAACGAGATGATCCAGGCCCTCGCCCACAACCGGATGCCCGAGTTCCGGGAGAAGTACCGGAAGATGGACATCCTGCTGATGGACGACATCCAGTTCATCGCGGGCAAGGAACGCACCCAGGAGGAGTTCTTCCACACCTTCAACACGCTCTACGAGAACCACCGCAACATCGTGGTGACGAGCGACAAGTTTCCCAAGGAGATCCCCGGCCTGGCCGACCGGCTGCGCTCCCGGTTCGAGTGGGGCCTGATCGCCGACATCCAGCCCCCGGACGTGGAGACCAAGGTGGCCATCCTCCAGAAGAAGGCCGAGCTGGAGTCGATCTTCCTGCCCCTGGACGTGGCCCACTTCCTGGCGTCCCACTGCCCTTCGAACATCCGGGAGCTCGAGGGGTCGCTGATCACCATCATGGCGTTCGCCAGCCTCACCAAGGCCGAGCTCACCGTGGATCTGGCCAAGAGCGTGCTGCGGGGCATGATCCGCGAGAACTCCCAGAAGGTCACGGTGGACCGCATCGTCAAGGCGGTGGCCCAGCACTATCACCTGACCGCGGCCGATCTCCGGGGCAAGCGCCGAACCAAGGCCGTGGCCCTGCCCCGGCAGATCGCCATGTACCTGGCCCGGGAGCTCACGGACTGCTCGTTCCCGGAGATCGGTCAGAAGATCGGCGGCCGCGACCATTCCACCGTGATGTACGCCTGCGAGAAGATCTCGAAGGCCCTGGAGGCGGATGCGGACCTGCGGGCCGAAGTGGAATCGATCCGCCGGAAGATCTCTGGATGACCTGGGGATCACCCGGGGGACAACCCTGGGGATAACCTGTGGGCGAACCCGACCTTCTCGGGGCCTGTGGATAAGCCAGTGGTTATCCACAAAGTCATCCACAGCGGAAACCAGCCGGACCGGCGCCTGGTTTTCACCTTATCCACAAAATCCACAAGCCCTATGACTTACGACTAAAGGAAAAAAACCATCACCCCTAGGAGGAGCCATGATCGTCCACATCGAAAAGGACGCCGCCGTTCCGGTGCTGGCCCAAGCGGTTTCCGTTCTGGAGCGCAAGACCACCCGGGAGATCCTGGAGCACATCCTCCTCGAGGCCCAGGGCGACGCGCTCCAGGTCCGGTCCACGGATCTCAAGATCAGCCTCGCCCAGAACCTGCCCTGCGAGGTCCAGGTACCGGGATCGGTTGCAGCCCCCGGCCGAAAGCTCTACGAGATCGTCCGGGAGCTTCCCGCGGGCACGGCCACCCTCGAGCTCGAAGAGAACGGCTGGCTCCACATCACGGCCGCAAAGACCAGCTTCCGGATTCCCACGGAGCGGGCCGACGAGTTCCCGGAGTTTCCGACGGGACCCGACGAGTTCTCTCGGTTCCCCGCACCGTCCTTCGTGACCATGCTGGAGAAGACGCTCTTCTCGGCCTCCAACGACGAGACCCGACCCACCCTGTGCGGGGTGTACCTCCATGCCCACGAGGACCCGGACACCGGCTCCCACACCCTGCGCATGGTGTCCACCGACGGCCACCGGCTCACCATCATGGACCAGCCGACGCCGGTGGACCTGCACATGTTCCGAGACGGTCTGATTCTCCCGAAAAAGGGGCTGGCCAGCCTGAAGTCCCTGATCGAGGAGGCTGGGGAGGAGTTCGAGATCGCCCAGTCCGGCGGAAAGATCTTTTGCCGGATCCCCCACGCCGAGATGTGCCTGACCCCGATCGACGGGTCGTTTCCCCGGTACCAGGACGTCATCCCATCGGATCCCAGGAACCGCGTCACCCTGGCCAAGGACGCGTTCGCCGACGCCCTGCGGCGGGTCTCGCTGATGACCGATCCCGACACCCACAGCGTCATCCTCGACGCCGCCCAGGGCCGCGTTCTGCTGACCTCCATGAACACCCGCACCGGCGACAGCCGCGAGGAGATCGAGGCCACGCTCGAGGGCGAGCCGCTGCGCATCGCCTTCAACGCGTCGTACTTCCTGGACGCCTTGCGGCACCTGAAGGGCCCGGAGGTCCGCATCGAGATCGACCAGCCCCTGGCACCCTGTCTGATCCGCTCGGACGAGGATCCCGGCTACCTCTGCGTGGTGATGCCGATCCGCATCGACTGACGATGCGCATCCGCCGGCTGAGGGTCGCCGGGTTCCGGAACCTGGGCTCCCTCGACCTGGAACCCGAGGCCCGGGTGTGCGTGGTCCACGGCGCCAACGGACAGGGAAAGACGAACCTCCTCGAGGCCATCCGGTTCGCTTCGTGCCTCCAAAGTTTCCGTACCCGTCAGACCTCCGATCTGGTACAATTCGGCGGTTCTGGGTTCTTCGTCCAGGTGGGGGTCGAGGACCCCAACGGACTGCGGGATCTGCGGGCGTCGTGGCGAGCAGGAGCCCGAACGGTGGCCGTGGACGGCACCCGTCCTTCAACGATCCACGAGTACCTGAGCGTCCTTCCCACGGTCGTGTTCTCTCCGGCCGACGCCGGCTTGGGCCACGGTGACCGGGAGGCCGGCCGCAGGTACGTGGACGGGGCCTCGTTCTTCCACGATCCCCTCCACGTGAGCCGGATCCGACGGTACCGCCAGACGCTGCGCCAGCTCAACGCAGCGCTGCGGCGAAACACGGCCGACCTGGCCGCCTGGGAGCAGCGGATGGCCGAGACGGCCGAGCCCGTGCACCAGGCCCGCGCCCGAACGCTCCGGCAGATCGCCCCCACGGTGACGGGCCTGTACCGGGCGATCTCCGGACAGGGGGAGGAGCTGGAGCTCAGCCTGGAGGCGCCCTACCTGATGGAGGACGAGAAGGGCTCTCTCGGGTACCGGGAGGCCCTGCTCAGGGTCCTTCGGGCCCGAAGGGACGAGGACCTCCGCCGGGGGTTCACCGGCGCCGGCCCCCATCGGGACCGGCTGGTTCTGCGGCTCGACGGCAGGCCCCTGGAGCGCCACGGCTCCCAGGGGCAACGGCGCAGCGTCGGCCTGGCCTTGAAGCTGGCCCTCCTGGAGTGGGGGTGTACGAACCTGGGCCAGCCTCCCGTGTTGCTTCTGGACGACCCCGGATCCGAGCTGGACGCCGAGCGGTTGGCGGCTCTGGGGTCGTTCGTGGATCGATGGCACGGTCAGGTGTGGATCGCCACCACCGGGCCGGATGTGGTCCCCCTGAACGGGGACCGGGACGTCGCGTTCTATCGCATGGAGAAGGGGGCCGTTCACGCTCGGTGAGCGGCACGCAGCGCAGGGAAACCATGGAAGAGAATCTGAAACGAATCGAAGACCTGTACACGGCCGACAGCATCAAGGTGCTCGAGGGGCTCGAGGCCGTACGCAAGCGGCCGGCGATGTACATCGGGTCCACCGGGTCCATGGGGCTCCATCACCTGGTGTACGAGGTGGTGGACAACTCCATCGACGAGGCCCTGGCCGGTCACTGCGACCAGATCCGGGTGGTGATCCACGTGGACAACAGCGTCCGCGTGGAGGACAACGGACGCGGCATCCCGGTGGACATCCACAAGGAGACCGGAAAGGCGGCCGCCGAGCTGGTGCTCACCACCCTGCACGCCGGCGGCAAGTTCGACAACAAGACCTACCGGGTCTCGGGTGGGCTGCACGGGGTGGGGGTCTCGGTGGTGAACGCCCTTTCGGAGTTCCTGGAGGTGGAGATCCGGCGGGAGGGCAAGGTCTACCACCAGAGCTACGAACGGGGGATCCCAAAGGAGCCGCTGACCGTAGTCGGAACCACGACCCGCCGGGGAACCACCGTTCACTTCAAGCCCGATCCCGAGATCTTCACCGAGACCGAGTACTCCTACGACATCCTCGCCACCCGGTTGAGGGAGCTCGCCTTCCTGAACCCGG
The DNA here is from genome assembly GCA_013152215.1 of Deltaproteobacteria bacterium. Taxonomy (GTDB): domain Bacteria; phylum Desulfobacterota; class Deferrisomatia; order Deferrisomatales; family Deferrisomataceae; genus Deferrisoma. The sequence goes on along the minus strand of JAADGT010000127.1, from coordinate 1,856 downwards.
GCATCCGGATCATCCTCGAGGACGAGCGAACCGACAAGAAGCAGGAGTTCTGTTACGAGGGGGGCATCCGGTCGTTCGTGGAGCACCTGAACCGGTCGGTGACCCCCATCCACGAGGCCATCTTCTTCTCCGGCAGGAACGACGACGTCATCGTGGAGATCTCGATCCAGTACAACGACGGCTACAAGGAGCGGCTGTTCAGCTTTGTGAACAACATCAACACCCGGGAGGGCGGAACCCACGTCACCGGGTTCCGGGCCGCCCTGACCCGCACGCTCAACCACTACGGCCGCACCAACAACCTGCTCAAGGACGTGAAGAGCGGGCTCACCGGCGACGACGTGAGGGCGGGCCTGACCGCGGTGATCTCCGTGAAGATCCCAGACCCCCAGTTCGAGGGTCAGACCAAGACCAAGCTGGGGAACTCCGAGGTCCGGGGCCTGGTGGAGAACGTCTGCAACGAGCAGCTGTCGCGGTACTTCGAGGAGAACCCCTCGGTCGCCCGAAAGATCATCGACAAGTGCGTGCGCGAGGCCCTGGCCCGGGAGGCGGCGCGCAAGGCCAAGGAGCTGACCCGCAGGAAGAACGCGCTGGACTCGGCGAGCCTGCCGGGCAAGCTCGCCGACTGCCAGGAGAAGGACCCGTCGCGCAGCGAGCTCTACATCGTCGAGGGAGACAGCGCGGGCGGATCGGCCAAGCAGGGCCGGGACCGCAGGTTCCAGGCGATCCTTCCCTTGAAGGGGAAGATCCTGAACGTGGAGAAGGCCCGACCCGAGAAGATGCTCTCCAACAAGGAGATCGCCGCCCTGGTCACCGCGATCGGGGCCGGCATCCACGACGACTTCGATCCGGAGAGGGCCCGGTACCACAACATCATCATCATGACCGACGCCGACGTGGACGGGAGCCACATCCGGACGCTTCTCCTCACGTTCTTCTACCGCATGATGCCGGACCTGATCGAGAGGGGCTACCTGTACCTGGCCCAACCCCCGCTGTACCGGGTGGCCAAGGGCAAGCAGGAGCGCTACCTCCACGACGAGGAGGAGCTCCAGCGCTTCCTGGTGGAGGAGGCGGTGGGCGACCACGCCGTCCGGATCGAGAAGACCGGTCGGGTGTACTCGGGAAGCCACCTGCGGGATCTGCTGCTGCGGATCTTCGAGTTTCGGTTCTACCTGGAGCGGCTGGCCAAGAGGGGGTTCGAACGCGACGCCCTGCGGGTGCTGCTGAACGCGGGGCTCAGGAGCGACGAGGCGTTGCGCACCGAGGAGTCGTTCGAGCCCTATCGACGGGCCCTGGAGGAGAAGGGGTACGAGGTGGCCACCGACGGGTTCGACGAGGAGCACAGCCTCTACCGGTTCCGGGCCGTGCGCAAGGTGAACGGCCGGCGCAGTGTGTGCCCGATCCACCGGGACCTCCTGGAGTCCGCGGACTACCGGGGGCTGTACCGGGTGAACGAGACCCTGGGCGACATGCGGGAGCCGCCGTTCGCGATCCTCCGGAAGAACGGGGAGGAGCAGGGGCGGGTGGTGGTCCGGTCCAAGCAGGACCTGCTGGACGTGCTGATCGAACGGGCCCGGCGGTCGTTCACGATCCAGCGCTATAAGGGCCTCGGCGAGATGAACCCCCAGCAGCTGTGGGAGACCACCATGGACCCGGCCCGGCGCACCCTGCTGCAGGTCAAGTTGGAGGACGCCGTGGCCGCCGAGGAGATCTTCAGCGTGCTGATGGGAGACGCGGTGGATCCCCGCCGGGAGTTCATCCGCAGCCACGCCCTGGAGGTCCGAAACCTGGACGTGTGACGGGGGGTCGTCGGTCTCCGCTCACCGGCCTCTGGGGCGGCTCTCGAACCGCCC
>JAADGT010000202.1 GCA_013152215.1 Deltaproteobacteria bacterium | reverse complement strand
CAGCTTGTTCGGGCGGCGACAGCGGAGGGCCCTCGAGTTCGACAAAGCTACGGATGTTTGGGGGGCGCGGCGAGCCAAGGAGCCGCGCCCGGCGCTCCAGCAGGCCCCATGCCCCCCGGACCATGAGGTGGATGCAAAGAGGCATGGTGATTTCTAGAAGGCGTGGGAATCCGGGAGGTTTTCAAGCTTCCTAGCCTCCCAGCCTCCTAGCGTCCTAGCGGAAGTTACATAGAAGGGAGGTTTGTCATGGAGATCCGGAAGATCGTGACCATCGTGGAGGAGACCCGCAGGGAGGCCGGCCGGGAGGTGACGCCGCCGGCGCGCCGGGCCGCGGCCCTTGCCGTGATCCGGAACCCGTTCGCGGGCCGTTACGTGGAGGACCTGACCGAGCTCATGGATACGGGGGCCGAGCTGGGCACCCTGCTCGGCGAGCGGGCCGTGGCCGCCCTGGGCATCCCGCCGGAGCGGGCCGAGAGCTACGGCAAGGGGGCCATCGTGGGGTTCGACGGCGAGCTGGAGCACGCCGCCGCGATCCTGCACCCGAAGCTCGGCAAGCCCTTCCGGGAGACCGTGGGAGGGGGCAAGGCCATCATCCCGTCGGCCAAGAAGATGGGCGCTCCGGGCACCGAGCTGGACGTGCCCCTCCACTACAAGGACGCGGCCTTCGTCCGGAGCCACTTCGACGCCATGCCCGTGCGGGTGTACGACGCCCCCCGGCCCGACGAGATCGTGGTGGCCCTGGTGGTGACCGGCTCGGGCCGCCCGCTGCCCCGGGTGGGCGGGCTCACCAAGGACGAGGCCAAGAAGGAAGACGGATTGAGGTGACGATGCCGGTGCTGCCCGAGGTGAAGAAGCACTACGGAAGGCTCAAGCTCCTGATCGGGGGGGAGTGGGTGGAGTCCCGCTCCCCCAAGGTCCAGCAGACCACGAACCCCGCCACCGGCGAGGTGATCGCCGAGTTCCCCGAGGCCACCCCCGAGGAGGCCCGGGCGGCCGTGGAGGCCGCGGCCCGGGCCTTCGAGGGCTGGAAGGACGTGTGCCTCAGGGACCGGGCCCGGCTCCTGTTCGACCTGCGGGCGAAGCTGGAGGAGCGGTTCGACGAGCTCACCCGGATCCTGGTCCAGGACCACGGCCGGACCATCGGGGAGGCCGAGGGGTCGGTGCGCCGGGTGATCGAGAACGTGGAGTCCGCGTGCTCTGCCGCCTACGGGCTGGTCAAGATGAACGAGCACCTGGACCAGCTCGCCACGGGGATCGACCAGTGGCTGGTGTGGGAGCCCCTGGGTCCGTTCCTGATCGTGACCCCCGGGAACATCCCGATGCACGCGTGGTCGTCGTTCGTGCCCTACGCCCTGGCCGCCGGGTGCACGGTGGTGGTGAGCCCGAGCCGCCAGGACCCGGTGGCGGCCGACGCCATCACCCGGGCGGCCGTCGAGGTGGGGTTCCCCCCCGGGGTGATCAACCTGATCCACGGCGGCCGCCACATCAACACCCACATCCTGGAGCAGCCCGAGATCCAGGGGGTGGGGTTCATCGGGTCCACCGCCGCGGGGTGGGACCTCTTCCGCCTGTGCGGCCGGCTCGGCAAGCGCTCGTCCCTGAACGGGAACGGCAAGAACCACGTGGTCGTGATGCCCGACGCCGACTACGACCAGGTGGCCCAGTGGCTCCTTCGCTCGTGCTTCGGCATGGGCGGGCAGCGCTGCCTCGGCTCGGACAACGTGGTGGTGATCGGGGACCGGTACGACGAGCTCAAGGAGAAGTTCGTGGCCGCGGCCTCGTCCTTAAAGCTGGGGTACGGTCTCGACACTTCCACGGACCTGGGCCCCATGTGCACCCGGCAGGGCAAGGAGAAGGTGCTCCGGTGGATCGAGAGGGCCCTGGGGGAGGGGGCCGCCATGGTGCTCGACGGCCGGAGCCCCTCCGTGCCGGGGTACGAGAACGGCTACTTCCTGGGGCCCACGATCCTGGAGGGGGGCCACCCCGACATGGCCACGGCAAGGGAGGAGGCCTTCGGCCCGGTGGCCGTGCTGATGCGGGCCCGGGACCTGGACGAGGCCCTGGAGTGGATCAACACCAAGACCAACTACGGCCACTCCGCGTGCCTGTTCACCGAGAGCGGCCGGACCGCCCGCCGGTTCACCCGGGAGGCCCAGGTGGGCAACATCGGGATCAACGTGGCCATCCCCCAGCCCTACGCGTTCTTCCCCCTGGGGTCCAAGAAGGAGTCGTTCCTGGGGATGGCCAAGTCCCGCATGGCCTCCATGCGGCTGTTCCTGGACGAAAAGACCGTCACCGCCCGGTGGACGTGACCCCTCCCCCCTTCCCTCGAGGAGAAAGGACAGGGGACCGCGACCGGCGCGTCTGGCCCTGTCGAGACATGTAACCTGATGAAATTACAGCATCACGTAGGTGCTGTGCTCTAAAAACTTGACACTCCGGAAACAGGGCGCGTCAGAACGGCACGTCGTCGTTGGGGTCGAAGCCCGGGTCGTCCGGGCCCGGGAAGTCTTCGGGGCCGGAGAAGGCGTCGGCCGGGGCGGCCGGGCTGGGGCTGGGGCTTCGGCGGGCGGCCGGGGCCCCCTCCTGACGGGTGCGGGAGAGGAACTGCACGTCCTGGGCCACGATCTCGGTCTGGTACCGGGTGTTGCCCTCCCGGTCCTCCCACTTGCGGGTCTGGAGCCGGCCCTCGATGTATACCTGGGTGCCCTTCTGCAGGTACTGGTTGCAGAGTTCGGCCAGCCGGCTCCAGGCCACGATGTTGTGCCACTCGGTCTTGTCCTGCCACTCGCCCTGGATCTTGGCCCGCTCGGTGGTGGCCAGGGAGAAGTTGCACACCGCCGTGCCGTTCTGGGTGTACCGCAGTTCCGGGTCCTTACCGACGTTTCCGATCAGGATCACCTTGTTCACGCCCCGAGCCATCGCATCTCCTCCGTCTCGTTCTCATTAGGACTGGGCCGGCATTCTACTGGGAGGGGGGCTACCAGGTCCAGGTGACCGTCAGGCCGGCGCCGCCCGGCCCCAGGACCAGGTCCCACCGGGGGAGGACGCCGGTCTCCCACCGGGAGAAGAACCGCTCGTCCTCCCGGCGGTTCCATTTGTGAGCCGCGTTCATGGAGCTCGTGATCGTGCCGCCGTACCACCCCAGCTCCAGGGCCCCCAGGATCCCGGCCAGAGCCCACTGGTCGGTCCGGGCCGCCTGCCACGTGCCCCACAGGAACACGCCGTTGAGCACCAGGGCCACCCCGGCGTCCCGGGGGCGGCCGGTGTAGAGGTGGCCCGCGCCCGGCAGCACGGCCGACAGGAGCCCAGCCGTCGCCGGGCTCTTTCGGGGCAGGGCCTGATACTCGTCCACCATCCGCTTCAGGGGGGCCTCCCCGGCCTTGCCCGCCCGCAGCAGGGCCAGGGTGGCCAGGACCCGGTCCGGGTCGCCCGGTTCCCCTTCCGACGCGACCCGTGCGGCCTGCCCGTACCGGCCGGCCCGGTACAGGGCGCCGGCCCACAGGCGCCGGGTGCGGCGGGTGGGGCGGATCCGGTGGAGCCGCTGGAAGGCCTGGGCCGCCTCGCCCCACCGTCCGGCCAGGGCGTAGGCCCGGCCCAGCCCCTCCCATGCGGCCGGTGCCCGCTCGTCCGAGGGGAAGTGGTGGAGAAACCGCAGGTACTCGGTGGCGGCGCGAAAGGTGTCGCCCGCCCGCAGGAGTTCCTCGGCGAACGACAGGATGCCCGAGGGCGTGCCCGGCGGGGGAGGAGAGGGGAACGCCGGGGTTGCGGCGAGAAGGAAGCCTACGAGAAGTGCGGCTGCGGCCCTACGGCTCAAGGCTTCCCCTCCAGAAGGCCAGGTCCTGGTCCACCGGATCGTAGACCCTCCACTTTCCCCCCACCCAGATACGGGGGGCGAACCCGGCCTCGTCCGCCTCGGACACGAGCCGGCCGAACGTGAGCAGCAGCCCCATCCACGGCCCTTGGCTGCGAACGGCCTCGGCCGCGTAGGCCGAGCAGGTGGGGTAGCTGGTGCACCGGTCGCCGTCCACCCGGCTGACCGTGGACCGGTAGAGGTGCAGCGCCCAGCCCAGGGTCACGGCCGCCGGATTGCTGGGAAGCTGTCGAGGCCGCTCCTGCCGGACCCATCCGGAAGGAGCCCACGGACCGGCCGTGGCAGGGGCCACGCCCAGGGTGGCGGCCAGCGCGAAGGCGGCCCCTAGCCGCAGGCCGGGTCCCATGGGTCCGCCCTTCCGGCCTCAGCCGGCCCCGCCGTTGGGAGGCGCGGGGCGGTACACGAGCTCCGGGGCCTTCATGGTGACCTTGGTGCCCGGGGGTACGCTCTCGGTGAGCCACACGTTGCCGCCGATCACGCACCCCCGGCCGATCACGGTGTCGCCGCCCAGGATGGTGGCGCCGGAGTAGATGATCACGTCGTCCTCGATGGTGGGGTGCCGCTTCCGCCCCCGGACCAGGTCTCCGCGCTCGTCCCGGGGGAACGACAGGGCCCCGAGGGTGACCCCCTGGTATAGGGTGACCCGGTCGCCGATCTCGGTGGTCTCGCCGATCACCACGCCGGTGCCGTGGTCGATGAAGAACTCCCGGCCGATCCGCGCCCCGGGATGGATGTCGATGCCGGTCTCGCCGTGGGCCAGCTCGGTCATCATGCGGGGCAGCAAGGGCACCCCCAGGTCCCACAGCTCGTGGGCCAGCCGGTACACCGCGATGGCGTAGAGCCCGGGGTAGCAGAATACGATCTCGTCGTAGCTTTTGGCCGCAGGGTCGCCCCGGTAGGCCGCCACCACGTCCCCCGACACGAGTTCCCGGACCTTCGGCAGGCGGTAGAGGAAATCGATCGCCTGCTTCTGACCGGTGTCCAGGCAGTGGGTGCACAGGCTCTCGGTGCGCCGGCACTCGTGGCGGATCGAGCGGGCGATCTGGAGGCTCAGCCGGTCGAACAGCTCGGCCGCGCCCTGGCCCACCCGGTAGGGCAGGCTGTTCCAGTCGAGCTCCTGGTGCCCGAAGAACCCCGGGAACACCAAACGGATGGCGAGCCGAACCAGGTCGGTCACCTCCTCCTTCGAGGGGATCAGGGCCGTGTCCACGTGGGCGATGTGGGGCACGGTGCGGCAACTTTCCACCAGCCGCTCCACGGCCTCGGGAAGCCGGCTCCGGTGCTCCTTCTGGTGCTCCTGCTCCGTTTGGCAGGCCTCCTGTTCCACGTCGGGGCGGGCGCAGGTCAGGGTGTCGCTGTCCATGGTCGTCTCCTTCCTTACACCAAGCCGCGGGCCCGAAGGATCTCCTCGGCCCGGACCACGAGTTCGGTGGGATGCGTCACCTCGGCGGGCCACTCCCGGTCGTACCCCTCCTGGGGGCCCTTGGATGTGGCGTCCACGGCCACTTTTGAATCCCGCACCAGCAGGTCCCGGACGGGGTCGATGCTCGCGAGGGCCCGCCACGCCAGCCGACCGAGGGGCTCGGAGGGGCTTCCCTCCACCGCCACCGCCACGTCCACGCCGGGGTGCTCGATCGCGGCGGCGGCCAGCTCCCTGCCCTCGCCCGGCCGGCCCTTGTCCAAGACCAGCAGGACAAGGGTAACCCGGGTCTGCGGAAAGGGAATCCGGCACGCCCCCAGCCCCGGGAACCGGGGCCGGAGCCGCTCGAGGAGCTCGGTCTCCGGGGGAGCGGGTGCGGTGGCCGGGAGCGGCTCGCCGTGGCCGGGCTCGCCAGGAAGGGGGCGGGTGGCGTCGATGCCCAGCTTTCCTCCCCAGAGGGGCCGGATCCCGGAGTGGTCCAGGGCGTCCAGCACTCCCTCGGTGACCACCAGGCCCTCGGGCAGCCGCAGCCGGTCCAGCACCGCCCGGGTCGCGGCCCGCGGGTCGGTCACGTCCACGTCGGCGTCGAGGGCCACCAGGATCTTCGTGAAGCTCATCTGGCCGGTGCCCCACAAGCCCTGAAACAGCCGGCGGGCTTGCATGGGAAAGTGCTTCTCGATCCGGAACAGGGCCAGGTTGTGGAACACCCCCGCGGCCGGGAGGTGCATGTCGAGCACCTCGGGCCACTGGGTGGAGAGCAGGGGCGCGAACACCCTCTCGGTGGCCCACCCCATCCAGGCGTCCTCCATGGGGGGCACCCCCACCACGGTGGCGAAGTAGACCGGATTGCGGCGGTGGGTCACGGCGGTCACGTGGAACACGGGATAGGGCTCGGCCGGGGAGTAGTACCCCGTGTGGTCCCCGAATGGGCCCTCGATCCGGGTCTCGGCGGGGTCCACATAGCCCTCCAGCACGATCTCGGCCGTGGCGGGCACCTCCAGGTCCACGGTGAGGCACGGCACCATCTCCACCGGCCGCTTTCGAATGAAGCCGGCCAGGAGGATCTCGTCCACCCCCGGTGGGAGGGGGGCCGTGGCGCAGTAGGTCACCACCGGATCGGTGCCGATGGCCACCGCCACCGGCATGGGCCGGCCCCGCTGGCGGTGGGCGTGGTACAGCCGGCTCGCATCCTTGTGGACGTGCCAGTGCATGCCGGTGGTGTTGCGGTCGAACACCTGCAGGCGGTACATGCCCACGTTCTGCCGGCCGGTCTCCGGATCTCGGGTGAACACGCACGGGAACGTCACGAACGGCCCGCCGTCGTCGGGCCAGCAGGTCAGAACGGGCAGACGGGTGAGGTCCACGGCCTCTCCCCGGTGCACCACCTCCTGGCAAGGGGCCGTGCCCTTCCGAACCCGTTTGTGCCTCAGGCCCCGAAGCTCGGGCAGTCTCGCCGCGAG
>JAADGT010000204.1 GCA_013152215.1 Deltaproteobacteria bacterium | reverse complement strand
CCTGGTGGCGCCGGGGGACCCGGGTCCCGTACACTTTGCCCCGGACATCCGCCCTTTACGCCCGGAGGAGGCCCCATGGATCGAATCGCGGACTTTCTGTTCGAGGCCGGCATGCTCAAGCGCACCCCCCGCACCGGGTGGCAGTTCCTCGGGTCGGGCACCGAGAGCGTGGCCGAGCACACGTTTCGCACCGCCATCATCGCGTTCGCCCTGGCCCGCCTCAGCCCCCAGGTGGACGCGGACCGCGTGCTGCGCATGGCCCTCATCCACGACCTGCCGGAGGCGCGAACCGGAGACCTCAACTACATGAACCAGAAGTACGTGCGGGCCGACGAGGAGGCGGCCATGGCCGACCTGACCCGGGGGCTTCCGTTCGGCGAGGAGATGGCCGAGCTGTTGGCCGAGTTCCGGGCCCAGCAGACCCCGGAGGCGGTGCTGGCCAAGGACGCCGATCACCTGGAGATGCTCCTCCAGCTCAAGGAGCACCTGGACGTGGGCAACCGGAACGCCGAGGAGTGGATCCCCTTCAGCCTGAGGCGCCTCAAGACCGACGTGGCCCGGGACCTGGCCCAACGGATCCTGCAAAGGGACTCCTCGGCCTGGTGGTTCGACAAGGACTCGGAGTGGTGGGTCAGCGGGGGAAAGACTTAGGCTGCCCGGCCGCCTTGCGTTCCAGGAAAACCCTGGCACCCTTGACCTGGCTCAATGGCCAGGAGGATCGATCCGGGTATCATCGCCCCCAATTCAAGGGAACGAGATTCCCAACCCCACTCTACTTCAACGAGGAGGCATGCCATGTTCTGCAACCAGTGTGAACAAACCGCCAAGGGAACCGGATGCACCAAGTGGGGGGTCTGCGGCAAGTCCCCCGAGGTCGCGGCACTTCAGGATCTGCTGACCTACGCCGTGCGCGGCCTGTCCCACGTGGCCACCGAGGGTCGACGGGTGGGCGTGGTGGACGCCGACGTGAACCGGTTCACGGCCAAGGCCATCTTCGCCACCCTGACCAACGTGGACTTCGACCCGGCCCGGTTCGAGGCCTGGATCCGCGAGGCGGTGGAGCGACGTGAGGCCCTGAAGGCCAAGGTGGCAGCGGCCGGAGGCCGCACCACCTTCGACGACCCCGCCGCGTCGTTCCAGCCCGCGGCCGACCAGGCCGGCATGGTCAAGCAGGGCGAGGAGGTGGGCCTGCCCATCGACCAGGACCGGGACGAGGATGTGAAGAGCCTGCAGGAGATCACCCTCTACGGCATCCGGGGCGTGGCGGCCTACGCGGACCATGCCGCGATCCTGGGCCAGGAGGACGACTCGGTCTACGCCTTCATCCACGAGGCCCTGGCGAAGATCACCGACAAGGGTCTGGGGCTCCAGGACTGGGTGGGCCTGGCACTCAAGACCGGCGAGGCCAACCTGCGGGCCATGGAGCTCCTCGACGCCGGCAACACGGGTCGCTTCGGCCACCCCGTGCCCACCGAGGTGCCCCTGGGCCACAAGAAGGGCAAGGCCATCCTGATCTCGGGCCACGACCTCAAGGACCTCGAGGACCTGCTCGAGCAGACCCAGGGCAAGGGCATCTACGTGTACACCCACGGCGAGATGCTCCCGGCCCACGGGTACCCGGAGCTCAAGAAGTACCCCCACTTCTACGGCCACTACGGCACGGCCTGGCAGAACCAGAAGAAGGAGTTTGCCGAGTTCCCCGGGGCGATCCTGATGACCACCAACTGCCTGCAGGAGCCCAAGGAGGAGTACAAGGCCCACATCTTCACCACGGGGCTCGTGGGGTGGCCCGGCGTGACCCACGTGGAGAACGGAGACTTCGGTCCGGTGATCGAAAAGGCCCTGGAGCTGCCCGGGTTTGCCGAGGACGAGGACCGGGGCACGGTCATGGTGGGGTTCGCCCGCAACGCGGTGCTCGGCGTGGCCGACAAGGTGATCGAGGCGGTGAAGGCCGGCGCCATCAAGCACTTCTTCTTGGTGGGCGGGTGCGACGGCGCCAAACCCGGCCGCAACTACTACACCGAGTTCGTGGAGAAGACCCCGGCCGACACGGTGGTTCTCACCCTGGCCTGCGGCAAGTTCCGGTTCTTCGACAAGAAGCTCGGAGACATCGGAGGGATCCCGCGGCTCCTGGACGTGGGCCAGTGCAACGATGCGTACTCCGCGGTGCAGATCGCCCTGGCCCTGGCCAATGCCTTTGACTGCGGGGTGAACGACCTGCCCCTGTCGCTCGTGCTGTCCTGGTACGAGCAGAAGGCGGTGGCCATCCTGCTCACGTTGCTCCACCTGGGTATCAAGGGCATCCGGCTCGGGCCCACCCTGCCCGCGTTCATCACCCCCAACGTGCTGAACGTGCTGGTGGAGAACTTTGACATCAAACCCATCTCCACCCCGGACGAGGACCTGCAGGCCATCCTGAACGCGGCCTGACCCCTCAGACAAACGCCTACACGTGGAAACGCCCCGCCGGCGGCATGCCGGTGGGGCGTTTTTGCTCGGCGTCCGCCGCGCCCGTGGCCTGATACCAAGTCGCATTCGAACGTATTGGGGCCTCTGCACAGAGGGGCAAGGGACCTGTCGGAGAGCCGGGCGCGGCCCCTTGGCTCGCCGCGCAGCGCCTCCGGCGTTTGGGCCGCGAAATGGTACGGATTCCATCTGGTTGCCATGAAGCCAGCTCCGCCGTCCCGTGCCTGCGCGGCGAATCTCAATGCCCGGCTTCGCGCCCGGCCGGAGGCAGGTCCTTTGCCCCGCCACCGAGGGCTATCGGTTTGAAAGCAACTCGGTATGAGGCCCCCAAAACGCCGCCGGACCCTGGCGTCAGACCCCCAGGGCCTCGGCCACGGCCCGGGCCAGGTCGCGGCTGGCCACCGGCTTGAACAGCAGGGCCGATGCGCCGACCCCCGCCGCGGCCGACTCGTCCAGGGACTCGGAGTAGCCGGTGCACAGGACCACCGGGAGATCCGGCCTCACCTCCCGGATCCGCCGACACAGCTCGGTTCCCATCAGGCCCGGCATGGTCTGGTCGGCCACCACCAGGTCCCATTCTCCCGGGCCCGAGCGGACCAGTTCCAACGCCTCGTCCGGATCGGTCGCCCACCGGGTCCGGTACCCCAGGCCCTCCAGGACCGCTGCGGTGGCCTCGGCCACGGCGGGTTCGTCGTCCACCACCAGGATCCGCTGGCCCGCGCCCCGGGGAGCCCCGTCGGGCCACGAGGTCGTACCAGCCCCTTCTCCGGCCCGGGGGAGCCAGACCGTGAAACGGGTCCCCCGGCCCGGCCGGCTGTCCACCTCCACGGTGCCTCCCATGGCCTCCACCATGCCCCGGACGACGGCCAGCCCGAGCCCACTGCCCTGCCCCACCTCCTTGGTCGTGAAGTACGGCTCGAAGATCCGGGCCACCAGCTCCTCGGGAATCCCCGGCCCGTCGTCCTCCACCGCCAGGAGGACGCCGTCCCGGTCTCCGCGCCGGGCCGGTCCCACGGCCACGGTCACCCGGCCGCCGGAGGCGCGCACCGCCTGGTAGGCGTTGGTGACCAGGTTCATCACCACCCGTTGGAGCCCGGCCGGGTCGGCCAGAACCGCGCCTGCGGCCGGATCGATGCGCTCCTCGATCTCGACGTTCGCTGGGATGGCCGCCCGCAGGAGCACAAGGGTGTCGGCCACGGCTCGGGCCGCGTCCACCGGCCGCCGGGGCCCTTCGGCCTTTCGGCAAAACGCCAGCAGTTGGGCCACCACCTGCCGGGCCCGTTCCGATGCCTCGAGAATCCGCTCCAGCCGCCTCCGCAGTTCGGGGTCGGCCGGCTCCCGGTTCAGGGCCAGCTCGGCGTTACCCAGGACCACGGCAAGGATGTTGTTGAAATCGTGGGCGATCCCGCCGGCCAGCGTACCCACGGCCTCCATCTTCTGGGCCTCTCTCAGCCGGGCCTCCAGGGCCTTTCGCTCGGTGATGTCCGTGGACGTCTCGAGCCGCACCAACCGGCCGTCCACCCACCGGATGGCCCGGTCGCAGTTCAGGTAGAACCGACCGGTGACGGGGTTTCGTCCCTCCCACACCACCGGGGGGGCGGCCTCACCGTCGGGCCCGACCAGGCGAGGGTTCGTGCAGTGGCCGCACGGGCCGTCCCGGTGACGAAACACCTCCCAACAGCGCCGCCCCACCGGGTCCGTGCCGAAGGCCTCGCGCATGCGGGCGTTGGCGAACAACACCTCGTGGGTCTCCATGTCGGCCACGAACACCAGCGCGTCCATGCCCTCGAGCACGGCGGTCAGGATCTGCCGCGCCGCCTCGGCGTCGGACTCGGCCCGGCGCGTCCGGGCCAGGGCCCCCTCGAGCTCTGCCGTTCGCTCGCGGACCTGCCGGGCGAGCGAACGGTTCCACACGATGACCAGGGTGAACAGCAGCCCGACCGCGCCCACCACCCCGGCCGAGGTCCACCAAACCTCGGGCCGGCGATAGAAGGGTTTTTCGATCAGCCCGATCCAACGGCGCCGCATCGCCTCCTGCTCGGCCGGGGGGATCGCGGCCAGCCCTTTGTCCAGGATCCGGGCCAGCTCGGGCCAGTCGCTGCGCACCCCGAACCGCAGGTGCCACTCGAACCCGGAGTACCCGGCCACCCGCAGGTTGGTGATGCCGAGTCTGCCGATGAAGTAGGACGCCACGGCCAGGTCCACCAACGCCGCGTCCGCCCGTCCCAACGACACGGCCTGGAGCGCCTCGGGGTCGTCCCGGGTGGAAACGACCACCACCTCGGGATAGTTCTGCCGCACCCACCCCACCGTGGCATACCCGGCGGGCACGGCCACGTGCATGCCGGCCATGTTGGCCAGCGTGAGGTCCCGATGGAGGTCCTCCCTCGTGAGGATCACCACGGGGATCTTGATGTAGGGGCGGGTGAAGACGAGGTACTCGTCGCGTTCGGGGGTTTGCTCAATGGCGGCCACCAGGTCTACCCGGCGGTCCCGCAGCTTCTCGAGGATTTCCACCCAGCCCTCACACGACTCCACCCGGATCCGGAAACCGAGCATCTCCTGGATGCGGGCGAGATAGTCCGCGACCAGGCCGGCCGGTCTTCCGTCCTCGTCCAGGAAGTCGATCGGGGCATAGTTGGGGATGGGACACCACCGCACCTGCCCCTCGTGGGCCTGGAGCCAGGCGCGCTCGTCGGGCGTGAGCAGGTCTGAGGCGCCGGCCGGGGGGCACGCAAACATCCCTGCCAGCAGGAGAGCGGTGACCAGCAAACGTGTGGGGGCCATGGAAACCTCCCGGTCCCCGTTTCGGCCGGGACCGCGGAACTCTTGAAAACCGGCGGGGAGAGCCGATGCCGTCTCCAAATCTATCACCGTTTCGGTCTTTGGCCACGCCGCGCTTTGGCGGGAGGCCTCGGCGCGCCTCGCCCTTTGCTTGACAGCCGCACCGTGGCTGGGTCACCGTGCTTCCCATGGAAACGAAGTCTCCGAGGTCCCCGTGGCCGGCGTTCTCCTGTGTGGCCGCCGGGGTGTTCATGGCCACCCTGGACTCCAGTGTCGTGCACGTGGCCCTGCCCGCGATCCGCACCGACCTGGGTGCGGGCCTCGCGGTGGTGGAGTGGGTGCCCAACGCCTACCTGCTCGTGATCACGGGGCTCCTCCTGGCGTTCGGTCGGCTCGCCGATCTGCTGGGCCAGCGGCGGGTGTACCGGTGGGGCCTCGGCGTGTTCACGGCCGGATCGGGGTTGTGCGCCCTGGCCCCCGGCGCGGGGGCCCTGGTGGCGGCCCGGGTCGTGCAGGGAACCGGAGCGGCCATGCTCATGGCCTGCTCCCCTGCGATCATCACGGCGGTGTTTCCCCCCGAGCACCGCGGCCGGGGGCTGGGGCTCGTGGGCACGACCGTGGCGGCCGGTCTCACGGCCGGGCCTGCCGTGGGCGGGATTCTGTTGGGGGTGTGGGGATGGCGCAGCCTGTTCGCGGTGAACCTGCCGCTCGGGATCGCAGCCTGGCTTTGGGCCGGACGCGTCCTGCCTCCCCTCCGGTTCCAGAAACGCCGCGAAGGGTTCGATCGGCTCGGCGCCGTGTTGCTGACGGCCGGTCTCGTGGGCGTGGTGCTGGCGGTGAACCGGGTGGGGGTATGGGGGGCCGGGGCTCCCCGCCTATGGGCGCTGGCTTCGGGGGCGGGGGCGGCGCTGGCAGCGTTCGTCTGGCGTCAACGTCGGGCCCCTTGGCCGCTGATGGATCTGGGGCTGTTCCGGAACCGAGCCTTCTCCGCGGCCGTGACGGCGGCCGTGCTGGCGTACCTGGCCGGGTTCGTGGCGGTGTTCCTCCTGCCCTTCTACCTGGCGGATCTCCGGGGCCTGTCGCCCCGGGCCATGGGACTGGTGCTTACGGTCCCGCCACTGGTGATGAGCCTGGTGGCACCGTGGGCCGGCGGGCTGTCGGACCGGATCGGGTACGGCCGGCTCACGGCGGTGGGCCTGGGGGTGCGCAGCGTGTCCCTGTTCGGGCTCATGCTCCTCGGTGCACGCACCCCCATGCTCGGCCTGGTGCTGGCCCTGGGCCTGCTCGGCGCGGGGAGCGCCCTGTTCAGCCCGCCCAACACCTCGTCGATCATGGGGAGCGTACCGCCCGAACGCCTGGGCGTGGCCGGGGGGGTGGCCGCCGTGGCACGAAACCTGGGTATGGTGCTGGGGATCGCCGTGGCCGGAGCCGTGTTCCGAAGCGTGGCCGGGGACCCGACCGGAGTCTCTCCGAGCCGGTTCGTGGCCGGGTGGCGCGCTGCCATGGCCGCGGGTCTGGCGGCCTGCCTCCT
>JAADGT010000082.1 GCA_013152215.1 Deltaproteobacteria bacterium | reverse complement strand
TGGCGGAGCGCAACGGCATGGGTCCGGCGGGTGGGAGGGCGGGCGAGCGTCTCCAGAAGGAGCGCCTCGTATCGTGACCAGGCTTCTTCCGCGGAACGGTCGGCGGCCGAGGCCGCGAGCCGCTCCAGGCCGCGACAGCGGTGGGGGTCGTGGCTGAGGAGCCCGAGCCGCTCCCGCTCGTGGAACTTCCGCAGGGCCTTTGGGTCCGGGGCGGCCGTCCGAGCCGCCCTCCAGCGCCGGAGCGCGAACACCCGGCGGAACAGGTGCGCCCGGCGCTCCGGGCGGTGGAGATCGGTCTCCTCTGCCAGGGGTAGGAGGGGGGCTCGTCGAGCCAGCTCGGCCGCGAACAGCCCCCGGCCCGGCACCGGCGTGTCGTGTCGGGGCCGCTCGGGGTACACCCGGCCCGATGCGACCGCGCAGGACGGGGACCGGGCCTTCAGGATCGCCGCGTCCAGCCCTCGGCCGGCCAGCTCGGCCGCGCGGCGACGGAACACCGCAACCAGCTCCTTCGTTCGGTCCCGGCCGGTCTCCACGGTCACGGCCCGGGGTCCGGCGGGGTCGCCCACCAGGTCCATGGCTTCCCGGGGCACCCCGAGCTCTGCCTCCGTCTCCGGGCACACCCCCACCAACTCGGCCCAGGGCTCCAGCCCGGCCACGGCCGGGTCGAGCTTGTGGCCGCCGTCGTAGCGCACCGGCTCACCCAACAGACACGCGCTCACCAGGACGCGAAGCTTGTGGTGGGCCTCCATCGATAAACCTCCTTCCGGTTCGCAAGGGTACCCCCAGGGGCTCGGCCTCGTCACGCCGTCCAACGGGGGGAGCTCAGCGTTGTGCCGCCGACCATGTTCATCGAAACGTAACGGCGCGGTAACCCCCTGATCACAGACCGTTTGTATCATGACCCGGTGTCCGAGAGCCGCCGCCGGGTGGTGTTCGCGGCGCTGAGGCGAAAACGTAGAACGTGGAGAGAGGAGGCGTCTGGGTAGGGAGGTTCGATCGTGCACGCCGTTCGTGGGTTCCCGCTGCTGGCAGAAAAAAGAAAAGGAGAGAGTTGGCCATGAGAAGCAGAGTTCTTACGCTGACCGCCTTCGGTGGCGCGGTCTGTCTCGCCCTTCCGGCCTTCGGGGCCGGAGTCACCGTCTACCGGAACGATGACGGAAAATACGTGAAGATGGGAGGAAGGCTTCAGATCCAGTACCACCGGGCAGACCCCGACAGGGGCGATGCGACCGACGAGGTGTTTTTCCGGCGGCTCCGACCCTATATCGAGGGGAGCGCTCACAAAAACTGGAAGGGCAAGTTCCAGTGGGACATGGGGAAGGCCGAGGGCGAAAACGAGGTGGCGATCAAAGACGCCTACCTTCAGTACAAAGGACTCAAGGGCTTAAAAATTACCTTGGGGAACCAAAACTTTCCGTTCTCTCGGGAGTTTCTCACCAGCTCCAAGTATCAGGAGCTGGTGGAGCGTACCTTTGTGGGGGACCACAACTACGGCACGCCAGACCGAAACGTAAGTCTTACCGTTCACGGTCTTGCCCTGGGAAAGAAGTTCGAGTGGGCGGTGGCCGCCGGCGCCGCAGAGATCGATCCCGACGCCAAGAAGCTTGATTTCGACACACCGGTAAACCGCAACGAGGACTTCAACCAGGGCTGGATGTTCGGAGGGCGGGCGGAGTTCCATCCCCTGGGATATCTCAAGAAGTCTCAGGGAGACTTCGCACGGGAGCCCAAAGCCACCATCGGGGTCGCCGCGTTTCTTTGGTCCAACGACGACGACAACAACGCCTACACCGACGACAGCGGGGCCGACGCGAGCTCCGGGAAGAAACCCGACGTGTCCCGCGTGACGGGCTTCGAGGTGAGCGGTGCGGTGCGCGGCGGGGGGATATCGGTGGACGCCGAGTACAATCGGTTTCACGCCGAGACCGTGGACGATGCGGTGAGCGCCGGTCTTTACGAGAACGGAGAGACGGATCTCTGGAGCTTCGCCGTGGAGGGGGGCGTGATGGTGCTGCCCGGGGTGCTGGAGGCCGTGGCTGGCTACCAGATCCAGGACGCGGACGGATACGACCAGGCCTGGACCCGGACATCGTTGGGTCTCAACTGGTTCCTGAAGAAGCACGACATCAAGCTCCAGGCGACGTACCGGTTGGGCCAGGATCTCAACGGGAAGGATGGGGCGGACGAGGACGAACTGTTCGTGCAAGCCCAGTACGTGTTCTGACGGATCCGGCTCTCTTCCGCGGTTCCGCGCCAGAGGCGGAGTTCACCCCAAGCCCGCCTCGGACGCCCGAGCTCACGCCGGGCGTTCTTTTTTCCCCGCGGAGCCGCGGCCACGCGGAGCTGATCCAGGCGGCCGCGTTCGCCCACGGCCGGCCGGGGGGGCGGTGATCGTGCGAGAGAGTCAGGCCGCGGGTGGAAGTGGTTCCTGGAGGGCTTCGGCTCCCCATCCCCACCGGCGCAGGAGCCTGAGCGCCTCCATGGTGTGCCCGGACCGGGGTGGCCCCGAGCCCACGCGTTTGCGCAACCCCACGAGTTCTTCCAGGAACTCCCGTTGAACGGCCAGGGCTTGGGCAAGATCCGTTGGGCTCCGAAGCGCCTTCTCTGCGAGATCCTGGGCAAAGCGGATGCGGGCGTACCGGTCGATCTCGTCCAGGAGATCGGGCAGGAGTCGCCGGCCTTGCCCCTTGCGCATGGCCGTGTGAAGTCGGGCGAGGAAAAGGCGCAGCTCCGGGTATACGGGAGAGTTCATGGGGTACCTCCGATCGAAAAGAGGGGAACGGTTCGTCGGGGGATACCCTAGGCGGTTTCCGTTACGGGGAGGTTTCTGCAGGATGAAGGTTCCGTGGCGGTGACGCCGGCTCACTTTACCGCTGGGGGGGACGACTGCGGTTTCGGCCCGGTCCATGCCCGAAGCTCGAGCCGGGCCCGCAGGCCGCCCTCTGCCCGGTTCGCCAGCACCAACCGACCGCCCATGGCCTGGACCAAGGTCTTCACGGCGTAGAGCCCCAGGCCGGTGCCGGGGCGGTCCCCGGCCCCGACTCCGCGCTCGAAGGGCTGTACCACCCGGTGCATCTCGGCTTCCGGGATCCCGGGTCCTTTGTCGGTCACTTCGAGGTACACCCCTTCGGGCCGTTCACCCCACGCCACCGTGACCCGGTTGGCCGACGGACCGTATCGAAGGGCGTTCTCCACAAGGTTGGAGACGCACAGCCTCAGAGCCTGGGGGTGCGCACGGGCTGGGCGGACCGAGGAGGAGCCCGAAGCGCATAGGGTGGCGCGCCTGCTCGTGGCGTCCGGCCCGTGGAGTTCCAGCGCCTCGATTCCCACCGTGGCCAGATCCACCGGCGACAAGGGCAACCCCTCGGATCCCTTCTCTAAGCGACGGAGGAGCAGCATCTCTTCGGCCAGATCGGCCAGGTAGCGGGACGCTGATCCCACGGCCCCAATGTAGGCCTTGCGGCGCTGTGCGTCGGGCTCGGGTGTCTGCTGGAGTCTCCGGGCAAACCCTGCGATCACCACCAGCTTGTTTTTGAGTTCGTGGAACAGGAAGGACTGGAGTTCGTCCTGGCGCCGCCGCAGTCCCTCCAGCCGGGCCACGGCCACCCTCAGCCCCTGTTCCGCGTGGCTGCGCTCGATCCGCGCCCGCACCCGCGCCGTCACTTCGTCCACGCTGAAGGGTTTCGACACGTAGTCGTCAGCGCCGAGGCGGATGCCCCGGACCCGATGCTCGGCCTGTGAAAGGGCGGACAAAAAGATCACCGGCAGCCGGGCGATCGTTGCGTCGGGATGGCTCCGGATCATCCGGCAGATCTCCCAACCGTCGAGATCGGGAAGCAGGATATCTAAGAGCACGAGGTCGGGAGGAGCGTCGGCGATGAGTCGGCAGGCCGTCAGGCCATCGGAGGCCCTCCTCACCCGGTAGCCGGCGTGGTGCAGGTTGAACGCGAGCACCTCGGCCACCTCGAGTTCGTCCTCCACCACCAGCACGGTCGCTTTCTCCATCCGCTCCTCTCCTCCCAGCCCTCCGGCCGGACGACGGACCTCCCCCCCAACGTATCATGCGGTCGTTACGAAGCGGTTACGGGAAGATGGCGGTTCGGAGAAAACGGGGCTGTGGGGGCGAGGCCCCGGCCGGGAGACGCGACGACTGGCTATCTCCACCCCTTGAGGCGGGCTTCGCGCCAGCGGCGTTCGCGCTCCACGATCTCCTCGGGGGTGGCCAGGGTGTTCTCGATGCGCAGGCCCCGGCGCTCGGCCTCGGCCAGGAGCGCCGCGGCGGCCGGCACGTCCTCGGGCCGGCGGCGGCCCAGGGGAAGGTAGAGGACCTCGCGGCCGTCCCGAAGGAGCAGGGTCACGGTGAAGGGGTCTCGCTGGCCGCCCGAGCCCAGGGAGCCGATCACCACCCGCCGCACGGCCGGCCAGGGCACCCGCAGCCGGCCCAGGGCCCAGCCGATCCAGATCCCCTGGTCGTCGAACCGGGAGGTGAGGCGCCACGGCAGGGTGGTGACCACGAGGGACGCTCCGGCGAGGACGAAGGTGGAGAGGGCCCAGAACACCCAGCCGGGCTCCAGCCGGCCGGCCTGGAGCCCGGTTCGGGCGGCCAAGGCCCCCAGCCCCAGGCCGCACCCCACCGTGGCCCAGGCCCGCCACCCGGTGAGGTGGCGGTGCCTAGGGGGGGCGTTCGGGGTTCGGTCGCCGGCGTGGGTCATGGATTTTCCGGTAGCTTTGGGCCGTCGGCCCGCTGGGCGGCTGGGCAGCCAGTCGGCGAGGCGGATTTCCGGCTTTCTGGCTTCCTAGCTTAGCGCTCCCCCCCGTGCTTCACCACGTCGTACTCCACCTGGAGCTCCCGGCGCTCCCCGTTTCGGACCACGACCACCGGGCCCCGGTCCCCGGGCTTGTGCTGGCCGACCTGGAAGGTGAGGTCGAACAGCTCCTCCACCGGCTCGCCGTCCACCGACACGATCACGTCGCCCTCCTGGATGCCGGCCTTCGCCGCCGGGCTGTCGGGCATGACCCCCAGCACCCGGGCGCCGCCGCCTTCGGCCTTCTCGATCCGGACACCGAGCATCACCCGCTCGTCCTCCAGGTCGTCGTACCCCACGGCCCAGTACACGTCGGCCGGACGCAGGGGGAGGTCCGGGGGGTTCACGTCCATGAGGACCTTCTCCTGCTTCTCCTCCGGGATCTCGATGGTCAGGGGGTCCACGATCACGTAGGCCTCGGGCACTCTGCGGAACAGCCGGCGGGGCATGCCGAACCCGTAGCGCACGTGGTTGCCGCCCGCGAACACCACCAGGCGCTTGCCCCGGCCCTCGGGGCTCCGGAGATACCGGGCCGCGGTCTCGGCCATGGTCTCGTCCCAGATCACCTGCACCCGGTAGAAGGCCTCGCTCCGGTTGGTGCCCTCGGAGTGGCCGCCGAAGATGGCCCGGATGAAGGCCCGGTGGTACGGGTCGGCCAGGTCCATGTCTTTCGGAAGGCGCTTGCGCAGGTCCTCGTCCAGCTCGTCCAGGTTCGGGGCCCGGGAGGCCGCTCGGGTGAGGTCACGGCCGGCGTTGAGGGCCAGCACGGG
The DNA here is from genome assembly GCA_013152215.1 of Deltaproteobacteria bacterium. GTDB lineage: Bacteria > Desulfobacterota > Deferrisomatia > Deferrisomatales > Deferrisomataceae > Deferrisoma. The sequence continues at coordinate 1,234 of JAADGT010000082.1, read as the reverse complement.
GATCCCCTCGTCCCGGACGAACCGCAGGATGTCCCGGTAGTAACGCCAGGAGTTGGGGCCCCACGAGGGAGACCAGGCCGTGCGCACGAACTCCCGCTCGCTGAGCTCGCCAGCCAGGTACGCGTCCACCTTCTCCTGGTACGGCCGCCGGAGCATCTCGAGCCCCAGCACCACCTGGCCGGGAAACCGTTCGGCCAGGCCCTTGAGGATGGTGAGCTCCACCTGGTGGTCGTAGACGTTGTCGTGGGTCTCGCCCACGTACACCACCCGGTACGAGCTCAGGTACTCCAGCAGCTCCTCCTCGGAGAGCCTCCGGCCCGTGGGCAGGTGCACGATGTCGCCCTTGTTCAGGCTCGACAGGTCCCGGTAGGGGGACTCCACGCGGTCCACGGTGAGAAGGGTCTGCGCGCACCCGCCCAGGAGGAGGGATGCCGCGACGAGGAAGAGAGCGGTTGCTCGCATCGATGCCTCCCGCACGTGCTTTCGTGCCGACGAGGGCCTCGTCGGCTTGGGGGGACCTGAGAGAGTATGATCAACCCGGCGACAAACAGGCGCGTCACCTCGGAGGGCGGGGCAAGGGACCTGCGATTCAGGGGTCAGAGGTCAGAAGACAGAAGTTCGGGTAGAGCCCAAAAACTGTGCGGAGCTTCACAACACAGTGGAAGGTTTTTCCTGTCCACTGTCCTCTGAATTCTGGCCCCTGATACGGCCGCGCCCGGCTCTCCGACAGGTCCCTCCGATCAGGGAGCGATGGCGCCTGTTTATCCGCCGGGTCGATAACCCCGCGCAATGGATGCTATTGCCCCTCCCCCCGCCGGACCCACAGGAGCCACAGGCCGAACAGGAACAGGGGGATGCCCAGGGCCTGGCTGGTGCTCAGGGGACCCAGGGAGCCCCGGGGGTCGTTCCGGAAGAACTCGACCACGAACCGGAACGCCGGGTACAGCACCAGGTACAGGCCGAACACCCGTCCGGTGCCCCCCCAGCGCTTTCGAAATCCGAGGTACAGCACCAGGAAGATCACGAAGTTCCCCACGGCGCTGTAGATCTGGGTGGGATGCAGCGGCAGGTTCAAGGGGGCCAGGCCCCGGGGGTCGGTGAACGTCACCGCCCACGGCAGCCGGCACTCGGCTCCGTAGCAGCACCCCGCGAAGAAGCACCCGATCCGGCCCAGGGCCTGGCCCAGGGCCAGCCCCGGCGCCACCGCGTCGGCCGTGGGCCACACCGGCAGGCC
>JAADGT010000154.1 GCA_013152215.1 Deltaproteobacteria bacterium | reverse complement strand
ACCCCGGCAACACCGAGCTTCTGCAGGCCCGGTGCGGGGGCGAGGCCCTCATGATGCTGGCCGGCCCCCGGCTGCGGGTGGTGCTGGTGACGACCCACCTGCCCCTATGCCGCGTGCCGCCCGCCGTCACCCGGAGCGCGGTCCTGCGCGCCGTCCGGGGGGCCCACCAGGGGCTGCGGCGCGACCTCGGCATCGCGGCCCCCCGCATCGGGGTGGCGGCCCTGAACCCCCACGCCGGAGAGGGAGGGGTGCTGGGCGAGGAGGAGGGCCGGGAGATCGCTCCGGCCGTACGACAGGCCCGGGCCGAAGGGATCGAGGCCGAGGGACCGGTGCCGGCGGACGTCCTGTTCCACCGGGCCGCGGCCGGGGCGTTCGACGTGGCGGTGGCCATGTACCACGACCAGGGGCTCGGGCCGCTGAAGCTGCTCCACTTCGACGAGGCCGTGAACGTCACCCTGGGCCTCCCTATCGTGCGCACCAGCCCGGACCACGGAACCGCGTTCGACATCGCCGGCACGGGCCGGGCGAGCCCCACGAGCTTCCGGGTGGCCCTGCGCACGGCCACCGAGATCGCGCGACGGAGGCGTGGGTAGAAACCACGGAGGAGAAGTGGGTGGTTCCAACCAAGGGCGGATGAGATGCAGATTCGGTTCGGCACCGACGGCTGGCGGGGGGTGATCGCCCGGGACTTCACGTTCGACAACGTGAGGCGGGTGGCCGCGGCGGTGGCCGGGTTCCTGGAGGAGACCGGGCGGGCGGGTCAGGGCGTGGCCGTGGGGTTCGACCGGCGCTTCCTCTCCCGCGAGTTCGCGGCCGAGGCCGCGGGCGTGATCGCGGCCCGGGGCATCCGGGTGTGGGTGGCTGACGAGGCGGTCCCCACGCCGGTGGTGTCGTGGGCCGTGCGGCGGCTGGGGCTGGGCGGCGGGGTGGTGATCACGGCGAGCCACAACCCCCCCGAGTGGAACGGTGTGAAGTTCAAGGAGCATCTGGGATGCGCCGCCCGGGCCGCCACCAGCTCCCGCCTGGAGGAGCTGCTGGCCGAGGTCCCGGAAGCGGTCGCCTGTCTGGGCCCGGCCGAGGCCCGTCGCCGGGGGCTGTGGGCCACCCTGGACGTGTGGGACGAGTACCGCCAGGCCCTCTGGGAGTTCGGGGACCGGGATCGGATCCGGCGGGCCGGGCTGGCCGTGGGGGTGGACGCCATGCACGGGTGCGCCGCTCCGTGGCTCCTGCGGCTGCTCGACGAGGCCGGCTGCCGGGTGGAGGCGCTGCGGGCCGACGACAACCCGGGGTTCGGCGGCGTGCCCCCCGAACCCCTGGAGGAGCACCTGGCCGGGCTGGCGGCCCGGGTCCGGGAGGCCGGGCTGGCCGTGGGGCTGGCCAACGACGGCGACGCCGACCGGATCGGAGCGGTGGACGAGCGGGGCCGGTACTTCTCCACCCAGCGGATCTTCGCCGTGATCCTCCACCATCTGCTGGAGACCAAGGGCCTCCGGGGCCGGGTGGTCCGCTCCGCCTCGGGCACGGTCATGGCCGACCTGATGGCCCGGCGGCGGGGGCTCGGCGTGGTGGAGACCCCCATCGGGTTCAAGTTCATCGGCGAGGTGTTGCTGGAGCCCGGTGCCCTGATCGGGGGGGAGGAGAGCGGGGGGATCGGCATCCCCGCGTTCGGGCCGGAACGGGACGGGCTGCTGAACGCCCTGCTCCTGGTGGAGATCGTGGCGGGCCGGGGTCACGGGATCCGAAGGGCCCTCGACGAGGTGTTCCGGGAGACCGGGTACTTCGCCTACCGGCGGGTGGATCTGCCCCTCGCGCCGGGCCGGGCCGCGGCGGTTCGGCAGGGGTTGGCGGGCCTGACCGACCCGGCGGACCTGGCCGGCCGGCGTGTGCTTCGGGTGTCCCGCACCGACGGGCTCCGGTTCGAGCGCGAGGACGACTCGTGGCTCCTCGTCCGGCCCTCGGGGACCGAGCCGAAGCTCCGGCTCTATGCCGAGGCCCGGGGCCGGGAGGACGTGGCCGCCCTCCTCGAGGCCGGCCGCCGGCTGGTGGAGGGGGTCCTGGAGAGCGCCCCATCCGCGCCGGCGTCCGGCGGCGCAGGTCGCGACGCCGACGTGGGGCCCACCGCTTCGTGAGGTTCAATGCGTCGCATCCTCGCTCACCTCTAATCCCTGAGACATGGACACCATCCGCATCCGTGGCGCCCGCCAGCACAACCTGAAGAACCTGCACCTGGAGCTTCCCCGGGGACGGTTCGTGGTGATCACCGGCCCTTCCGGCTCGGGCAAGTCGAGCCTCGCCTTCGACACCCTGTACGCCGAGGGCCAGCGCCGGTACGTGGAGAGCCTTTCCGCCTACGCCCGGCAGTTCCTGGAGCAGATGGAGAAGCCCGACGTGGACTCCATCGAGGGGCTGTCGCCGGCGATCTCCATCGAACAGAAGACCACCAGCCGCAACCCCCGGTCCACGGTGGGCACGGTGACCGAGGTCTACGACTACCTGCGGGTGCTCTACGCCCGGGTGGGGGTGCCCCACTGCCCGTCGTGCGGCCGGGAGGTGGCCAGCCAGACCGTGACCCAGATGGTGGACCGGGTGCTGGAGCTGGGCGAGGGCACCCGGGTGGAGGTGCTGTCGCCCGTGGTCCGGGGCCGGAAGGGGGAGCACCGGGCCCTCTTGGACGATCTGCGGAAGGCCGGGTTCCTGCGGGTCCGGGTGGACGGGCAGCTCCGGGACCTGGAGGAGGAGATCGTCCTCGAGAAGAACCGCAACCACACCCTCGAGGTGGTGGTGGACCGGATCGTGGTGAAGCCCGGGGCCCGTAGCCGGTTGGCCGAGGCCCTGGAGCTGGCTCTGGCCCGGGCCGAGGGCGTGGCCGTGGTGGAGACCCGGCCCCGGGAGGGGCCGTCCGAGCGGTACTGGTTCTCCGAGCGGTTCGCCTGTCCCGACTGCGGGGTGTCGCTGCCCGAGCTGAGCCCCCGGTCGTTCTCGTTCAACTCCCCCCACGGCGCGTGTCCCCGCTGCGACGGGCTGGGCTCGCGGCTCACCGTGGTGCCGGAGCGGGTGGTGCCCGATCCCACCAAGACCCTCTCGCAGGGCGCGGTGGCCCCCTGGGCGGGCCGCAACGGAGCCTTCTTCCGCCAGATGCTCCGGGCCCTCCAGGACCATCTAGGCCTGGACCTGGACACCCCGTGGAAGGACCTGCCCGAGCCGGTCCGCCAAGCGGTGCTGTGGGGCACCGGGGATCAGGCCGTGGACTTCCGGTTCGAGGGCAAGGACTCCACCTACCGGTTCCGCAAACCGTTCGAGGGGGTGATCCCCCGGCTCGAGCGCCGGGTCCGCGAGGCCAAGGACGAAGGCGACCTGGAGGACCTGGCCGAGTTTCTGGAGGTGCGGCCGTGCCCGGCCTGCGACGGTGCGCGGCTGCGGCCCGAGAGCCGGGCGGTGACCGTGGGCGGCCGGGGCATCCACCAGGTGTGCGGCCTGAGCGTGGAGGACGCCACCGCCTTTTTTGAGAACCTCCACCTGCCGGACCGGGAGGCCTCGATCGCCGAGCGGATCCTCAAGGAGATCCGGGAGCGGCTCCGGTTCCTGCAGGACGTGGGCCTGGGCTATCTCACCCTGGACCGGCCGGCCACCACCCTGTCGGGGGGCGAGAGCCAGCGGATCCGGCTGGCCACCCAGGTGGGCTCGCGGCTCACCGGGGTGCTCTACATCCTGGACGAGCCCACGATCGGGCTCCACCCCCGGGACAACGCCCGGCTCCTGGCCACCCTGGTGGAGCTGCGGGACCTGGGCAACACGGTGATCGTGGTGGAGCACGACGAGGACACGATCCGGGCCGCGGACCACGTGGTGGACATGGGGCCGGGTGCCGGCGAGCAGGGCGGCCAGGTGGTGGCCCAGGGCACGCCGGACGAGATCGCGGCCCACCCCGCCAGCCTGACCGGAGCGTACCTGTCGGGGCGAAGGCGGATCCCCGTGCCGAGCCGGCGCAGGCCGGGGCGCGGGGTGCTCCGGGTGCGGGGCGCCCGGGGCAACAACCTCAAAGGGATCGACGTGGAGATCCCCCTGGGCACCTTCACCTGCGTGACCGGGGTGTCCGGCTCGGGCAAGTCCACCCTGGTGGTGGACACCCTTTACCCGACCCTGGCCGCGGCCCTGCACGGCGCGAAGATTCGGCCGCTGGCCCACGACGCCGTCGAAGGGATGGAGAGCATCGACAAGGTGGTGGACGTGGACCAGTCGCCGATCGGGCGCACCCCGCGCTCGAACCCGGCCACCTACACCGGCGTGTTCACGCCCATCCGGGACCTGTTCGCCCAGCTGCCCGAGGCCCAGGTGCGCGGGTACGGCAAGGGGAGGTTCTCGTTCAACGTGAAGGGGGGGCGCTGCGAGGCGTGCAAGGGCGACGGCCTGCTGAAGATCGAGATGCACTTCCTGCCCGACGTGTACGTCACCTGTGAGGAGTGCGCCGGGCGGCGGTACAACCGCGAGACCTTGGAGGTCCGATACAAGGGCGCCTCGATCGCGGACGTGCTGGAGATGACCGTGAGCCAGGCCCGCGATCTGTTCCGCAACGTGCCGTCGATCCGGGAGAAGCTCCAGACCCTCGAAGACGTGGGGCTGGGGTACATCCGTCTGGGGCAGTCGTCCACCACCCTGTCCGGGGGGGAGGCCCAGCGGGTCAAGCTGGCCAAGGAGCTGTCGCGCCGGGCCACCGGCCGCACCCTGTACATCCTGGACGAACCCACGACCGGCCTTCACTTCGAGGACGTGCGCAAGCTGCTGGAGGTGCTCCACCGGCTGGTGGACCAGGGCAACACCGTGCTCGTGATCGAGCACAACCTGGACGTGGTGAAGACCGCGGACCACGTGATCGACCTCGGGCCCGAGGGCGGAGACGCCGGGGGCGAGGTGGTGGCCCGGGGCACCCCCGAGGAGGTGGCGGCCCGCCCCGGCTCCCACACGGGCCGGACCCTCGCCCGGATCCTGGGAGTTTCCCGCTGAGCTGGCGCCCCGCCGAGTTCTGCGCCCATCTGTGCTTTGGCCTCCCAAAAGGCTGGGCTTTCCCGAGGCACACGCGAGCCTGAGCGGGCCAACCTCAGCCGGGCGCACGGGAACCCGGCGCTTGGGGCAGGGGGCCTGCGGGGGAGATGGGGGCTTCTCCATCGCCGGAGCTTGCGGCGTGTGTGCCCGGCCCAGGTGGGGAGCAAGGGACCCCTGGACGCGGCCAGCAGTGGGGGGCCCCAGTTGGGGGTAACCTCCTGCGTAGACGCGGCTCCCCTCGCTTCGGAGTGGTCCATGAACGAACAGTTGTTGGAGGGTTGGACAGCCCGGTGTTTGGCAGCGGCCCCGGTGGTCTCTGTGCCGCGGGGCTGGGTCGCATCCTCGGCTCTTGAGTTGGCGTGCCGGCAGGGGCTCGAAGCCGTGGTCGTGGTGTCGGACGGGGGTGCCCCGATCGGGGCATTGACCCGGGAGGTCTTGGAGTCCCTGCCCCCTACCGAGGGGCTCGGCAACGTAGCCCGGCGGCATCCAGTTCGGATCGTGCCCATGGACACATCCGTGTCCGAAGCCGTGTCTCTTCTCGTGGCGGTTGGGGGGAGCCCCCTCGTGCTCGTGGACGATATGGGAAAGCCGGTGGGAGTAGTGGATGTCACGAGAGCCCTCCAGGGGCTTTTCGCCCAACTGGAGCGGCTTCGCACGCGTCTGGAGGCAGTCCTAGAGACGGTCGGAGAGGCCGTGACCCTCGTGGATGAGAATGAGGTGGTGGTGGGGTGGAGCCGGCAGGCCGCCGAACTCTATGGCATCTGCGCCCCCGACATCCTGGGTCGGCCGATCCGAACCGTGTCGGAGTTCCACAATCTTATGGTCACCCGTGTCATGGAGGAACGCCGGGAAGTGCGGGGGGCCTACCAGCGCTCCGCCGAGGAGACCTACGTGCTGATCAACGCCCGGCCCGTGGAATCCGGCGGCCGGCTCCTGGGGGGGGTGGCGGCGGAACGGGACATCACGGAGCTGGTGCGTCTGCACGAAGAGCTCTCCAGGGTGAACGATCAGGTGAGAGCGCTGGAACGGCGTACCCAGATGATCGAGGAGGAGCGGGGACCTTTTCGCCGGATCCTGGGCCACAGCTGGCGTCTGCGGCGAGTGATCGAACTAGCGCATCGGGTAGCGGCCACCGACGCCTCCGTCCTGATCCGGGGCGAGAGCGGTACGGGCAAAGAGCTCTTTGCCGAGGCGATCCACCGGGCGAGTCCCCGGGCCGCGGGTCCTTTCGTCGTGATCCACTGCGGCGCAGTCCCCCCAACCTTGTTTGAGAGCGAGCTGTTCGGGTATCAGCCCGGTTCGTTTACCGGAGCCGACCGTAGGGGACGGCAGGGCAAGTTCGAGCTCGCCCATGGGGGCACCGTGTTTTTGGACGAGGTGGGGGAGCTTCAGCCGGATCTCCAGGTGAAGCTCCTGCGCGTGTTGGAAAAGCGCGCGTTCTATCGCATCGGCGGGGGCGAGCCGATCCAGGCGGACGTGCGGGTTCTGGCGGCCACGAATCGGGACCTGGATGCCATGGTCCGGGCCGGACGGTTCCGCCAGGACCTGTACTACCGGCTCAACGTCGTGTCGCTGGAGCTTCCGTCCCTGCGGGACCGCCGGGACGACATCCCGGAGCTGGTGTACGCTTTTCTGCAGGAGTTTGCCCGGGTGCACAACCGCAACGTGGTGGAGCTGGCCCCGGAGGTTCTGTCGGCGCTCCTGCGCCACGAGTGGCCGGGTAACGTCCGGGAACTTCGCAATGTGGTGGAGCGGCTCGTGGTGCTCTCCGAGGGTGGGGTGGTGGGGACCGACCACCTT
>JAADGT010000006.1 GCA_013152215.1 Deltaproteobacteria bacterium | reverse complement strand
GCCGAGGTCTCGTTGGACGATCCCATGGCGAACTCGTCCATGTTCAGCTTGCCCAGGAACACGGCCCCGGCCTGCCGGAGCCGGGCCACCACCGTGCCGTCGTAGGGGGGCACGAAGTCCTCCAGGATCCGAGAGCCGCAGGTGGTGCGCACCCCCTCGGTGACCAGGAGGTCCTTGAGCCCCACCGGGATCCCCGTGAGGGGCCCGGCCTGGCCGCTGCGGATCCGCCGGTCCGCGGCCCGGGCCATCTCCAGGGCGAGGTCGGCCGTGACCGTGAGGTAGGCGTTGATCCTCGGGTTCCACTCCTCGATCCGGTCCAGGTAGGCCCGGGTGAGTTCCTCGCTGGTGACCTCGCCCCGGTCGAGGAGGGCCCGCAGCTCGCGTATGGTCCGTCCCACCAGTTCCATGTCCGCCTCCCTCACCCCTCGATCACCTTGGGCACCCGGAAGCAGCCGGCCTCCGCCTCGGGGGCGTTGGCCAGCACGGCCTCCTGCCCCAGGGACGCTCGGGCCCGGTCCTCCCGGAAGGCGTTCACGGCCTCATGGACGTGCGCCATGGGCTCGGTGTCCGTGAGATCGAGCTCGTCCAGCTTGGCCACATAGTCGAGGATGGCGGAGAGCTGCTCGGCGAACCCGTCGATCTCCTCGTCCGCAAACTCGAGCCGCGCCAACTGCGCCACGTGCAGGACGTCTTCGCGTGTGATGCCCATGGAACCGCTCCTTAGGGTCGCTTGCGATCACGATATGGAAAGCTTCGCCAGGCCCCTGCGGGGCCCTACAACTGAATTCTGGTCCCTGATACGGCCCCGCCCGGCGCTCCAACAGGCCCCATGCCCCTCGACTCTGATGTCGAGGCGAGCTTTCGACCGACGACCAACGACCAAAGTTACATGGAAGCCCGCAAACCTAGCACGAGGGTTTCGGGCGGGGCAAGGAGGTGAGCCTTGGGGACCGCGGGGAACCAAGAGGCCCCGCTGCCGACGGCGGGGTGCAACCGCACCGCGCCCGTGGTACACTATGCAACGCTGTCTGTCCGGTCGGTGGGGTTGCGGGGTGGGCGAAGCATTGTCAGCTGCGGTGAAAAGTTTGAACCGTTGCGGGGACGAATGGGCCCGGCGGGGCTCGGAGGTAGGGCCGCACGCGGCGCTCCAGCAGACCCCATGCCCCCGAGCTTGGGCGCCGGCTCCGGAGCCGCCTAGCTGCCTAGCTGCGCAGCGGGCCGAAGGTTCCAGACCGACCACCAACGACTGAGGACCGCAGACCGAAGTTCCCGGGAAGGCCCGGTTCGTCGCACGTAGGGGGAGGTGCCAGGTGCGCCGGTGGTGGCTGTTATGTGTTTTGTTGGTCGTGGGGATGGGGGTAGGGGAGGCCGCCCGGGCCGCCGAGGTCGTCATCGTGCAGAGCGCGAGGATCCGGCCCTACGAGGAGGCCCGCCAGGCCTTTCGAGAGTCGTTGTCCCGCCGGCCCCCGGTTTCCGGAACCAAGACGCTCCATCCCCATCAGTTCACCGAGTTCGTGCTCGCGGATCCGGGGGGCCGCCAGGCCGCAGCCCGGTTTCTGGACTCCCGACCCGTCGACCTCATCCTGGCGATCGGTGGGAAGGCCCTCTCCTTTGCCGACCGGTTCCGTGAGATCCCCCTGATATACACGATGGTGCCGGACCCGGAGCCCCGTTTGGTCTTTCACGATCGGGCCGTTGGAGTTCCGCTCTCCGTGCCGCCCACGCGTTGGGTGGAGGTCACCGAGAAGTGCCTGCCCAAGGTGCAGCGGATCGGGGTCGTGTTCTCCCCCGGGGGAACCGGCGCGTTCGTGCGGGAGGCGAGGGCCTTGGCCCGGTTGCAGGGGATGCGGATCGTCGGCGCCGAGGTGCGGAGCGCCCACGAGGTTCGCGGCCGGTTGGGAGACCTGCGCGGACGCATCGACGCGCTCTGGATGCTTCCCGACCTCACGGTGCTCACCCCCCAGACGGCAGAGGCGATGCTGCGGTTCTCCATGGAGGAGCGGGTTCCGGTGATCACGTTTGCGGAGAAGTATCTGCGTCGCGGAGCCATGATCGCCCTCGTGCCCGATTATGCGCGCATGGGACAGGCGGCAGCGGTGTTGGCGGAGAACGTACTCTCGGACGTGGGCTCGGGAGGGGCACGAAGCAAGGTCGCCCAGCGGACGAGGATTCGGGTGAACACCGAGGTGGCAAGAAAGCTCGGCACGTTCCTCGATGCCGCCTGGCTGGACGGTGGCGACTGATCCTCGCATGTCGAGGAGGCCCTCCGTGCCGGCCGAGCTCAGAGGGTTGACCTTCCGCACGAGAGTCCTGGCCTATCTCCTCGCGTTCATCCTCCTTCTCACGTTGGCCCTCGGCACGGTCCTGGTTCGATCCCAGCAGGCCTCCTTGCGCATGCAGTTCGAGGACGAGGGACGCACCCTCGCACACCTGCTCGCCAACAGCGTGCGGCTGGACGTGTTCGCGTCCGACCACGAGGCGCTGTTGCGCAGCGTGGCCCCCGTGCTCCAGAACCGAAACGTGGAGCAGGTGGTGGTGCTGGACGCGACAGGAGAGGTGCTGATGAACACGGGGGGGAGCCATGACGTTTCCGAGAGGGTCCCGGTCGCCGAGATGGCCGCTGCGGGCGACGCCCCGGGGGCACGGGATCCCCGGGGGCTGCCGCGGGTCGTCTGGCAGGAGGACGGGGAACGGATCGTTTTCTGGCGGGAGGTGCTCGATCGCCTCGCCTACGAGACCCCTGAGGAGCTGTACTTCGAGGGGCTGGGGGGGAGCGGGGGCGGTGCGTCCGTCTTGGGTTATGTCGCGGTGGTGCTGTCGAAGGAGAGACTCCGCAGGGAGACGGCCTCTGTCGTGCGTCGCATGGCGGCGGTAGGAGGAGGATTCTTCCTCTTGGGAGGAGTTCTCGCCTTCCTGGTCTCCCGCGAGGCTGCGAGGCCCCTGGCCCGGCTGGTGGAGGCGTTTCGGGATCAGGGGATCACAGTGGAGTCCCAGGACGAGCTGGGGGCGCTTCGGGACACCTTTACCTCGCTGGTGACACGGCTGGAGAGGGCGTTCGCCACGATCCAGGAGCTCAAGGAGGGGCTGGAGCAGAAGGTGGCCGAGCGTACCCGAGAGCTCGCTCGGGCCAACGAGGAGCTGCGTCGGGCCCGGGACCTTCTGGAGGAGAGGGTCCGGGAGCGCACCGCCCAGCTGGAGGCGATGCACCGGCATCTCCGGCAGACCGAGAAGCTCAGCGCCGTGGGGAAGCTGGCGGCCTCCCTGGCCCACGAGATCAACAACCCCGTCTTCGGGGTGCGCAACGTGCTCCAAGAGCTCCAACGGAAGCTGGACCTCGACCCGGAGGACGCCGAGCTGGTGGCCCTGTCGATCGAGGAGTGCAACCGGATCGCCAAGCTCGTGCGGAGCCTGCGGGAGTTCAACCGGCCGAGCTCCGAGGTGCCGGCCTGGGTCGATGTCCACTCCAGCATCGGCGCCATGCTGACGTTGTGCAGGAAGCGGTTCTCCCGACAGCGGATTCGGGTCGAGACGTCGTACTCCCCGGAGGTGGGCCGGGTTTTCGCGATCGAGGACCAGTTGAAGCAGGTGATCCTGAACCTGCTGACCAACGCGGCAGAGGCGTTGCCCGAGGAGGGAGGGACCATCCGGGTCTCCACCTCGGCCTCGAACGGGGTGGTGAGGATTCGGGTGGAGGATACCGGGTGCGGGATTCCCGAGGAGAACCTGGAGCGGATCTTCGAGCCGTTCTTCACCACCAAGTCCGCAGCCTCGGGCACGGGTTTGGGGCTGTCGGTGTGCTACGGGATCGTGGAGCGCCACGGCGGGCGGATTCAGGTGGAGAGCAGGGTGGGTGAGGGCACGGCGTTCACGGTGGAGTTGCCGATCGGTGAGGAAGGGAATGAGAGGAAGGGTTCTGCTGGTGGATGACGAGCCCCTTCTGGTCGCGACCCTGGGGAGGGTTCTCTCGGCGACCGGGTTCGACGTGGACACGGCCCTGTCCGGGGAGGCCGCGTTGGATCTGATGGACCGCCGGGAGTACGACGTGGTCGTGACCGACCTGCGGATGGAGGGGGAGGACGGGTTCGTCGTGCTCCACGAGGCGCGCTCCCGGGACCCGGACGTCTGCGTGGTGGTGATCACGGGGCACTCCAACGAGGAGATGGGCCTCGAGGCCCTTCGCCAGGGCGCGGACGACTACCTCTTCAAGCCGTTCCAGCCCGACGAGCTGGTGTTCCGGGTCTCCCGGCACGCGGAGACGCGAGACCTGCGCAGGAAGGTTCGCCGGTACGAACGGCTCCTGGGCATATGCCCCGGGTGCGGCCGGTTTCGGTGGACCCCGGGCCCGCACGGGGGAGGTTGGGTGGAGGTCCAGGAGCAGCCAGGGCTTCCGGAGGGGGGTGGCCTCTGCCCCCGGTGCAAAGGGGCTTGACCCATCCCCCCGGACCCCTCCCGCTTCCCTGCCCGCTCCTCCGCGGGTTGCCCCTTGTCCGGCAGGTTTGATAGCTTGCCGCGGTTCGTTTCGTCATGGCAAAGCGATGGCCGGGGGCAGGAGGTGGAGAAGGTGGGCCCGTTCTCGAGCCGAATGCTTGTCCTCCTGAGCTTGGGGCTGGCGTGGACCTCGGCCGCGCCGGCCGCCACCCCTCCCGGGGGGCCGCTGGTGGCCAGCGTGGACCCGGAGACCGCGTTCGTGCGGCTGTACTTCGACCCCGAGGACCTCGTGGTGTCGGCCACCCGCGCGCCCAAGCCGATCGACCAGGTGGCCGAGAACGTGACCGTGGTGACGGCGGACGAGATCCGCGACATGAACGCCCACACCCTGGGGGACGTGCTCAAGCGGATCCCGGGGGTGTTCACCTACACCTTCGGCAACCACTTCGGGGCCACCCCCCTGGCCCACATCCAGGGCTCGGGCGAGCCGAACCCGTTCCGCTACGGCAACGAGGACCGCCACGTGCTGGTGCTGCTGGACGGGGTGCCCTGGAGCTCCGAGACGGCCGGGCCGTTCCTGAACACGATCCCGGTGGGGCCCATCGAGCGGATCGAGATCATCAAGGGGCCGGCCTCCTCCATCTGGGGCTCGTCCCTGGGCGGGGTCATCAACGTGATCACCAAGGGCGCCGGCGCCGCGAAGCGCCTCCGGGGGGAGGTGGCCGCGAGCTACGGCGAGCGCCGGTCGTGGGACACCCGGGGGGAGGTGGCGGGAGCGGCCGGGCCGGTGGGCTACTACGCCCAGGCCCAGGCCCAGAACGCCGAGTGGGACCAGCCCGGCCCCGCCGGGTTCGAGGAGACCAGCGCCTTCGCCAAGGTCGAGGTGCCGGTGACGGGGGCCTCGACCCTGGACCTGGCGGCCGGCGCCGTGGATGTGGACATCGACGCCGGCCGGCTGGCGAGCCAGTTCGCCCTGGCCCAGAGCGAGGCCCGGGCCGCGTTCGGCCGGGTGGGCTGGAGCCTCGGGGCCTCGGACCGCTTGGGGCTGCGGCTCGAGGCGTACCGGCTCGAGCAGCGTCTTGAGCAGCACAACCAGGAGGACGGCACCTTCGCGCCGCGGGGCGATCTGCTGATCAACAACCTCTACGACGAGGAGCACACCGGCGTGCAGGCCCGGGCCACCTGGGCCCAGGGCCGGCACGTGCTCGTGGCCGGGGTGGACTACCGGCACACGGACCTCCGGGCCCGCACCGACTCGGGCGATTTCTTCCAGAGCCTCGGCAACCCGGCCCGGTTCGAGGTGGAGCCGGGCATCGACCGGTGGGGCGTGTACCTCAACGACACGATCCGGGCCGGCCGGTTCACCTTCGTGCCGGGCGTCCGGTACGACGACAGCTCCCGCACCGACCCGTTCTGGAGCCCCAGCCTGGGGCTCACCGTGGGGTTGGGCCGGGGCACCCTGCTCCGGGCCGACGCGGCTCGGGGGTTCAGCGCGCCGCCGCTCACATACCTCGCCAGCGGGGGGATCGGCTTCGACCCCAACCCGGACCTGGACCCGGAGGAGATCTGGTCCTTTCAGGCAGGGGTCGAGACCGCGGCCCTGCCCGGCCTGTGGCTCAAGCTCACGGGGTTCCGCCACGAGGTGGGCGGCGCGATCCGTACCACCACCTCGTCCGGGCCCAACCCGAACACCTGGGAGAACCGGGGCACGATCTGGCGCACCGGGTACGAGATCGAGGCGGAGACGGCCCGGCTGGGGGGGGTCACGCTCCGGGGCGGGTTCGCCTGGGTGCGCATCGAGGTCTCGGGCCGCGACCGGGACCAGGACCAGCACCAGGCCGTGGTGGGCGTGTACTACGATCCGGATCCCGGCCTCCACGCCGAGGCCGTGGGCCGGTACGTGTGGTGGGACCTGGGCCCCGGGGCCGACGAGGGGGACCGCAACGACTTCCTGTGGGATCTGAACCTGCGCAAGACTCTGAGCCTGGGCCGGAGCCTCACGGCCGACCTGTTCGCCACGGTGCACAACCTGTTCAACGGCAATGCCGTGTACAACAGTGACCGGGGCCAAGAGCCCCGGTGGCTCGAGGCGGGGATCCGGATGAGGTTTTGATTGCTGCGGGAATCGAGGGGTCAAGTCCGACCTGCTCGGGGCCGATAGGGGGATCCAACCACCAACCCCAGCGCGGAGGGCGAGCCATGCGCGAGCAAGAGATCCAGATCCTCGAGGAAGGCAAGGACGTGCGAGAAGTGGCGGCGTCCGGGGATTGTTGCAAGACCGGCCCCGAGGCCCTTCGACCGCCCGGCGGCTGATTCGGCAGGCGGGAGCCCGCCTTTGCTGTCTTTACCCTGACGGGACGATTCTCCCCCATGTCGCTTTCCCGCTATCTCAAGGTGTTCCCGGACCCGGGCCGGCCGGATCGAGTTCTGGTGTTCTCGACCCGCCGCGGGTCGATCGTCCGGCTTCCGAGCGCCGTGCTCCGGGGCCTGGAGGAGGGCGCCCCCGGCCTTTCGGACGCCTCCCTGGCGGCCCTGCGACGGGTGGGGGTGTGGGTGGACGACCCGGAGGCGGAGCACCGGCAGGTGTGGGGCTACCTGGGGGAGGTGAACCGGGTGAGCCCGGTGCTCGTGGCCGCCGTGGTGGTGGGCATGGCGTGCAACTTCGCCTGCCCGTACTGCTACGAGGGAGCGGACAAAGGCCCGGGTGCCATGGACGAGGCGACGGCCGAGGCGGTGGTGGCGTACGTGCTCGGCCGGATCGGGCCCCGCCACGAGCGGCTGCTGGTGGACGTGTACGGCGGCGAGCCGCTCCTCTACCTGGCGACGATCCGATCGTTGGCCTCCCGCCTCCGGGAGGGATGCGCGGCCCGGGGGGTGGACCTCGAGCTGAGGCTGGTGACCAACGGAAGCCGCCTCACCCCAGAGGTGCTGGACACGCTGCTTCCCCTGGGCCTCAAGGGGGTGCAGGTGACCCTGGACGGCCCCCCGGACGTCCACGACCGGAGCCGGCCCTACCGGGACGGGAGGGGCAGCTTCCGCGACATCGTGGAGAACCTCAGGCGGTGCGCCTGCCGGGTGCCGGTGGGGGTGGGGGCCAATCTCACCCGGAGCACCTGGCGGCGGTTCCCGGAGCTGCTCGACCTGCTGGTGGCTGCCGGCCTGGGGCCGGACCGGGTCGCCCAGGTGCGGTTCAGCCCGGTGCTCCCGGCCGA
>JAADGT010000227.1 GCA_013152215.1 Deltaproteobacteria bacterium | reverse complement strand
TGGTGGCGGCCGCGGGGCTCGGGCTTGCCGCCGGGCTCTTCCCCCGGATTCGGGCCGCGGAGGCGGAGACCGGAGCGTACTTCCTGCGCCCTCCCGGTGCGAAGGACGAGGACGAGTTCCGGAAACGATGCATCCGGTGCGGGGCCTGCATGCGGGTGTGCCCCCGCAACGCCCTGCACCCGGCCCTGCTGGAGGCCGGCCTGGGGGGGATGTGGACCCCCAGGCTCGTTCCCCGCCTGGGATACTGCGAGTACCACTGCCGGCTGTGCGGCCAGGTCTGCCCCACCGGCGCGATCGGGTACCTGGCCGAGGGGGAGAAGGAGCGTTGGGTCATCGGTCTGGCCGTGTTCGACCGCAACCGGTGCCTGCCGTGGCGGTCCGGCCGCAACTGCCTCGTGTGTGAGGAGCACTGCCCCACCCAACCCAAGGCGATCGTGTTCGATCCGGATCCGGCCCGGCCGGGGCTCAAGCTGCCCCGGGTGGAGGAGAAACGGTGCGTGGGGTGCGGGATCTGCGAGACCAAATGCCCCCTTCCCGGACGTGCCGCAATCCGGGTGACCCGGGAAAACCCACTTTCTTTCGACACATTCTTCTAGCAAACTTTCATCTTTCTTGACCGACTGAGTGGGTTCGTATAAGCTCCCCTTGCAACGCGGCCGGAGGGTGCTACCCTCGCCGGCGCAACGCCGACCCAACTTCTACCCGGAGGAGTCCCATGGCCCGCATCTTCGAGGACAACAGCCTGAGCATCGGAAACACCCCCCTCATCCGGTTGAACCGCCTGACCCAGGGCCTGAAGGCCACGGTGGCGGCCAAGATAGAGGGAAGGAACCCCGCCTACTCGGTCAAGTGCCGAATCGGGGCCTCGATGATCTGGGACGCGGAGCAGAAGGGGCTCGTGAAACCCGGTGTGACCGTGGTGGAGCCCACCAGCGGGAACACCGGCATCGCCCTCTCCTACGTGTGCGCCGCCCGGGGGTACCGGCTGATCCTGACCATGCCCGAGACCATGAGCATGGAGCGCCGCAAGATGCTCGCCGCGTTCGGCGCCGAGCTCGTGCTGACCCCCGGCAGCGAGGGCATGGGCGGGGCGATCCGGAAGGCCCAGGAGATCGTGGACTCGGACCCCGAACGCTACTTCATGCCCAACCAGTTCAAGAACCCTGCCAACCCGGAGATCCACTTCAAGACCACCGGCCCGGAGATCTGGAACGACACCGAGGGCAAGATCGACATCCTGGTGTCGGGGGTGGGCACCGGGGGAACCATCACCGGCGTGAGCCGATACATCAAGCAGGAGAAGGGCAAGGCCATCCGATCGGTGGCCGTGGAGCCGGCGGCCTCCCCCGTGCTCTCGGGTGGGGTGCCGGGCCCCCACAAGATCCAGGGCATCGGGGCCGGGTTCAAGCCGGACGTGCTCGACATGTCGGTGGTGGACGAGGTGGTCCAGGTCACGGACGACGAGGCGTTCGAGACCGCCCGGCGCCTGGCCCGGGAGGAGGGGATCATCTCCGGGATCTCCAGCGGTGCGGCCGTGGCCGCGGCCCTCAAGGTGGCGGGCCGGCCGGAGAACGAGGGCAAGCTGGTCGTGGTGGTGCTGCCCGACAGCGGCGAGCGCTACCTCTCCACCCCGCTGTTCCAGATCTAGCCTCCCGCTCCGCCGCCCTCCTCCCCGAGGAGGGCGGCGACCTTCACCGGGGCCTTGCGCCCCCGCACCCGCACCCATCGGGTCTCGCCCCACCGGAACCCCGGAGCCGCGGCCCGGGCGGCGGCCCGGGTCACCAGGATCTCGCCGGGCTCGGCCAGGGCCTGGATGCGGTGGGCCACGTTCACCGTGTCGCCGACCAGGGTGTACTCCATTCGCAGGTCGCTCCCCACCGTTCCGGCCAGGGCCGGCCCCCAGTGGACACCGAACCCGAGACCCAGCGTGGGCAGCCCCCGGTCCCCTCGATGGCGGCTCACCTCGTCCACCCGGCCCCGCAGCTCCAAGGCCGCCCGCAGGGCCTGGGTGGCCTCGTCCCCCTCGGCGGCCGCGCCCAGCCCGAACACCGCCATGAACCCGTCGCCCACGAACTTATCGATCATGCCGCGGTTCCGGGTCACGGCCTCCACCATGGGGCCCAGGTAGGCGTTCAGGGTCTCGAACAGCTCGGCGGGGGTGAGTCCCTCGGCCGTGCCCGTGAACCCCCTCATGTCGGCCACCAGCACGGCCGCGTCCAGCTCTCGCCCCTCGATCGGCCCCTCCCGTGCCCGGCCCAGGACCAGGTCCACCACCTCCCGGGACAGGTATCGGGTGAGGGACCATCGCAGGAACTCCCGCTCGGTCACGTCCTGCACGCTCACGACCACGGCGGGCTCACCGGCCTGCCCCCCGTCGAGCACGTCGCCCCGCAGGTGCCGGTACACCACCTCGCCCCCGGGCCGCTCCAGGCGCACCGATCGGGCCTCGAACCCGCCGGTGGCCTGGATCTCGGCATCCAGGGACTCCAGATCCAGCCCCCGCAGGTGGCCGAACACCTCGGCCACGGGCCGGCCCACCGCCTCGGCCCTGGGGATGCCCGAGATCTCCTCCATGCGCCGGTTGAACGCCAGGATCACCCGACTCCAGCGTCCCACCACCAGCACCCCCCACCCCAGGCTGTCGAGAATCCGGGCCTCGCCGCACGGGTCCATGGCACCCCCTCCCAACTTCGGTCGTTGGTCGTCAGTTGTTGGTCTGGGGCCTTCGGCCCGCTAGGCAGCTAGGCGGCTAGGCAGCTAAGCGGCCGGGCGGCTCTCGAACCGCGCCAAAGCTCGGGGCATGGGGTCTGCTGGAGAGCCGCGTGCGGCCGTATCAGGGGCCAGAATTCAGAGGACAGTGGACAGGAAAAAACCTTCCACGTTTTGTAAAGCTCCTCACAGCTTTTGGACTCTACCCGAACTCCTGCCTTCTGACCTCTGGCCCCTGACACCTGAATCGCAGGCCCCATGCCCCGCCGCCGGCAAGGCCCCAGGATCACTGAACGTTACCCTTTCTCGTTGCCCGGCCCTCCAGGGGCCTGAGAGACTTTCATGTAACTTCGGTTGTTGGTCGTCGGTCTGGGGCCTTCGGCCCGCTGGGCAGCTAGGCGGCCGGGCGGCTCCTGCGCCCCGACGGCTCTCGGTTGGAACGCAACGCGGTATCGCTGGCACCCTACCGCCGGCCTCCGGGTCCGTCAACGCGGCGATCGTACAGCGTCAGCTCCCACCCGCCGGTCTCCAGGTCCAGGCGCAGGATGTACACGGCCCCGTCCTCTCCCAGCACCTTGAAGTACCGGTGGTCCGGGCCCCACCACCGGTCCAGGACCTCACGGACCTCGACGCGACGGCGGCCGATCCGAAACCGGACCGGCCGCTCCTCTCCGCGGTACCCCGCGTAACACTCGACCTGGATCTCCACGACCTCACGCCTTCCGGGCGGCCCCCTCGGTCTCCATGCGCTCCATGCGCAGCCGGTTGCGTTCCTCCACGCCCCTCACCAGCCAGGTCACCGCCTGGTTGTACGGCGTGGGGATCCCGAGCCGCTGCCCCTCCCGCACGATCACCTCGTTCAGGTTGCCGATCTCGGTGGGCCGGCCGGCCTCCACGTCCTGGAGCATGGACACCTTGTTGTCCTTGGTGCCCGCAAACGCCTTCAGGGCGAACTCCCCGGGGTTTTCCAGCTCGGGGAAGTCGATCCCCTTGGCCCGGGCCACCTGGGCCAGCTCCTCGGCCAGGGCGCGGATCAGGTTCACCGTGGGCTCGTGCTTGACGGCCTCGCCGCCCCGCAGCCCGGTCAGGGCGGCCACGCAGTTGGTGGCCACGTTGGCGATCAGCTTCTTCCAGATCACCGGATTGATGTCGTCCACGTCGTGCACGTCGAGCCCGGCTTGCCGCAGGGCCGCCACCAGCCGCTCGAAGCCGGGTCGGCGTACTCCGTCGTAGGGCCCGATCACCAGGAGCGGGCCCAGCCCGCCCACGTAGCGCACCTCGTTCATGCCCACGGGCATGCCCGAGTGGGCGGTGATCCCTCCCACGACCCGCTCGGGTCCCACCACCTCGGCGAGGGTCTCCAGATTGCCCAGACCGTTCTGCACCGATAGCACCACCGTATCGGGTCCGACCATGGGCAGGGCGCCCCGGATCGCCGACGCGGTGTGGTACCCCTTCACGCACACCATGACCACGTCCTGCACCCCCACCCGAGCCGGGTCCGAGGTGATCGCCACCCGGGTGTGCACGCGGCTCCCGTCCGGCATCTGAACCCACAGCCCCTCCCGCTCGATGAGCCGCACCCGCTCCTCGAGCACCTCCACCAGGGTGACGTCGAATCCCTTCTGGCTCAGCAGACTTCCGAAGATGGAGCCGAGCACGCCGGCTCCCACGATCCCGATTCTCATGGACGATCTCCTCCCTCAAGCGCGGCGGCGTCCCTCGGCCCGGGCTCACCCCCCCTGGCGGGGGAGCAGCCCGTGGAACAGCTGCCCCACCACCTCGTCGGCCAGCTGACCGATGCTGAGGGGCCCGTCGGGCCGGTACCAGTGATAGAACCAGTTGATCTGCCCCAGGATGCCGAAGGCCGCCGTGGTGATGTGCACGGGCCTCACCCGGCCCGCACGCACGCACCGTTCCAGCACCTCCTTGTACAGCCGCAGGATCTCGGCCTCGGTCCGGCGGACGTGTTTGTAGAGGTCGGGCCGGAGGCTCTTCTTCTCCTCCACCAGCACCTTGATCTCCTCGACGTGGTGCTCCATGTACCCGATCTGGAACCGGATCATCCGCTCGAGCATCTCCAGGGGCGGCCCGCCGGCCTCGAACGCCTCGCGCACGCCCTCGAGCAGCTCCCCCCCCACCCGGTCCACGATGTGGTAGAGGATGTCCTCCTTGCTCTCGAAGTAGTGGTACACGGTGGCCTTGTTGATCCCCACCCGCTCGGCCAGGTCCCGGAGGCTCGCCGCTTCATACCCCTGTTCGTAAAAGATCCGGACGGCAGCCTCCAGGATCTGCTGCCGCCGAAGGTCGGGCCGCAACCGCCTTCTCTCCGCCATGTTCACCCCTTTCTCAACCGAACGGCCGTTCGGCAGAACGCTAACGGACCGCAAACAGCGTGTCAAGAAGAACCTGCGATCGGTGGGGGGAGGGAGCCGGATCCGGACAGGAGCCGGTGCGGCTCGCCGGGGGAGGAGGCCTCACGAGAGGGGAGAGGGGTCGTCCAGGGCGGGAACCCGGTCGTCGAACACCGGGATGCGGGTGCGGGCCTCGGCCGACAGCGCCGGATCCACCTCGGCCACGATCGCGCCCTCATCGTCTCCCAGGCAGGCCACCACCCGGCCCCAGGGGTCCACCACCCGGCTCGATCCCTCGAACCGGGCGTCCCGTCCCTCGCCCACCCGGTTCGCGCCCAGCACCCACCAGGCCCCCTCGACCGCGCGGGCCTCCAGAAGAACCTCCCAATGGCGGGTGCGGGGCCGGGGCCACTCGGCCGGCACCACCAGGGCGACGGCTCCCGACAGCGCCAGCCGGTGGCAGAACACCGGAAACCTCAGGTCGTAACAGACCGCCACGGCCAGCCTGCCCAGGGAGGTGTCCCACACCCGGGGCGAGGTCCCCGCCTCCAGGTATCGGTGCTCGTCCATGGGCCGGAACCGGTGAACCTTGGGGTAGAGGTCGAGCACCCGGCCGTCGGCCTCCACGAAGAACGCGGCGTTCGCCACGCCGCCGGCCCAGGGATGGAGCAGGGTTCCGGCTACCCGAACCCCGCTCGAGCGGGCCCACCGGCCGAGCAGTTCGAGGGTGCCGGGCCCCTGGCGGGCCAGCTCGGCCGCCCGCTCCAAAGCATAACCCGTGGTGAACAGCTCCGGGAACACCACCAGGTCGGCGCCCCCCTCCCCGGCGGCCAGGTCCAGGGCGTGGTCCAGGTTGCGGTCCACCGCACCCTCCGCCAACGCCATCTGCACCAGGGCGGCCGTCCACCGTCTCATCCCAGCATCCCCCGGATCCCGGAGAAGAAGTTCCTGGCCATCTCCTTCTCCTCTTCCTCGTCCCGTGCGGGATCGCGCCCCTCGGTCAGGGTCGCCGGGATCTCTCCAAGGAACCGGCTCGGTACGGCCGGCCGCAGCACCCCCTGTCGGCGCCGGGCCCGGGCGTGGCACAGGTGGAGCACCTCCCGGGCCCGGGTCATGCCCACGTAGCACAGCCGGCGCTCCTCGTCCAGCTCGGCCCGGGGCGCCTCCGGATCCCGGCGGTGGGGCAGCAACCCCTCCTCCATTCCGACCAGGAACACCACCGGGAACTCCAGGCCTTTGGCGCCGTGCAGGGTCATCAGGGTGACCGCGTCGGCCTCGTCCTCGTCGTCGACCGGCGGGTCCAGGCTCAGCCGCTCGATGAACACGGCCGGGTCCACCCGCCCCCCGGACCTGGGCGCGTCGTCCACCGACTCCACCAGCTCCGCCAGCACCTCCAGGCGCCGTGCCACCGCCTTGGGCGAACGGTAGGCGGCCTCCACCTCGGCCCGGAGACCGGCGTCCTCGATCAGGTCCCGCAGGCCCTGGGACGTCAGCCCCTCGCTTCGGAACCGCCGGCCGTACCGGTCCAGCAACGCCACGAGGGTCTGGGCGCCGGCCCGGGCGTGGGGGGCCAGGTCCTCGGCCCGCCGGAGGGCCTGCCGCAGCGAGATCCCTTCGCGCCGAGCCCGCTCCTGGAGACCGAGCAGGGTCTTGGGCCCCAGCCCCCGTTTGGGCACGTTGGCGATGCGGATGAGGCTCGCCTCGTCCCTCGGGTTCACGATGGTCTTGAGGTAGGCGAGCAGGTCCCGGACCTCCTTCCGGTCGTAGAACCGGGTGCCTCCCACCACCCGGTGGGGGATGCCCTGGGCCCGGAACGCCTCCTCGAACGGCCGGGACTGGGCGTTCGTGCGGTACAGCACAGCAAAGTCCGACCACGGCCGACGGCGACGGAACCTCTCTGCCAGGATCTCGGCGGCCACCTGCTCGGCCTCGTCCCGCCCGTCGGCCGCCTCGATCCACCCCAGGGGCCGGCCCGGGCCGGCCCGGGTCCACAGCTTCTTGGGCCGGCGGCCGTCGATGTGGGCCACCACGGCGTGGGCCGCCTCCAGCACCGTGGCCGTGCTGCGGTAGTTCTCCTCCAGCAGCACCACCCGGGCCCCGGGGAAGTGCTCCTCGAACCGCAGGATCAGCTCCACCCGTGCTCCCCGCCAGCCGTAGATGGCCTGGTCGTCGTCCCCCACCACGGTTAGGTTCGGCCGCCGGGCCGCAAGCACCCTCAGCAGCTCGAACTGCACCGGGTTGGTGTCCTGATACTCGTCCACCAGCACGTAGTGGAACCGCTCCTGCCAGAACAGGCGGGCGTCGTCGTGATCCCGAAAGATCTCCAGGGGCAGCAGAAGAAGGTCGTCGAAGTCCACCGCGTTCTGGGCTCGGAGCAGGTCCTGGTACACGCGGTAGGCCCGGCGCAGGGCCGAGCTGGTCCCCCCCGACACCGGCACCTGGTCGGGGCCCACCCCCTGGTTCTTCCAGTACCCGATGAACGCCTGGACCTCGGCCGGGTCGGCCTTGAGGCCCAGCTCCCGCACCACCTGCCGCACCAGGGCCCTCTGGTCCGACTCGGTGTGGAGGCTCATGCCCCCCCGCCAGCCCAAGCGCCGCACCTCGGCCCGGAGGATCTGGAGCCCCAGGGCGTGGAAGGTGCTCACCGTGAGCCCTTCGCTGCGCCGCCTCCCCACGAGATCCCGCACCCGCTCCGCCACCTCCCTGGCGGCCTTGTTGGTGAACGAGAGGGCCAGGATGCGCTCGGGGGGCACGCCGCGCTCGATCAGATGCCCGATCCGGTAGGTGATGACCCGCGTCTTGCCGCTGCCCGCGCCGGCCAGCACCAGGAGGGGGCCTTCGCCGTGGAGCACGGCCTCCCTCTGCCGCTCGTTGAGAGCCGACAGGTCCATGATCAACCCCGCTCCGGGAACACGGGGCCCTCGGGCCGCTCGGGCCGCTGGGCGGCCAGGCGGCTGGGCAGCCGGACGGCTCCCGAGCCGCCGCCAAGGCCTCGGGGGGCATGGGGTCTGCTGGAGCGCCGCGCGCGGCCCCTATACTCGCCGCGCAGCGCCTCCAACGCTCGTACCGTGAAATCGTTCGTTTCCGACCGGGCTGTCATGAAACCACCTTCCGTGCCTCGTGCCTGCGCGGCGAATCCCACGCCCGGCTTCGCGCGCGGCCGGAAGCAGGCCCCATGCCCCACCGCCGGCAACCGTCCCGGACCGACGCAAGCTACCTTCCCTTGTTGCCCGGCCCCGCAGGGGCCTGAGGGGACTTCCATGTAACTTCCGCTAGAAGGCTGGAAAGCTAGGAGGCTGGAAGGCTTGAAAACCTCCTGGATTCCAGCATGTTCTAGGAGCCTTCATGCCTCTTCGCCTCCACCTCGCGGTTTGGGGAGAAGTTACCCTATCCCCCTTGTAGGGACCCGGAGGGGCCTGGCGGACTAACGGGACAAGGTCCCCGAGATTCTTCTAGTTTCTAGTCTCTAGTTTCCAGTCTCTGGACGGCCCCGCAGGGGCCTGGTGGGAGGTTCTCCGCCTCAGTACCCGATCTCGGTCTCCAGAAGCTCCTCGATCCATCGCGGGTCGAGGGCCAGGGGACCCGCCGCCGCGGGGAGCAGCCAGGGGGTCATCCCGTAGGGCGTGGGGTCCGTGCCCTCCCCCCGGCGATAGGCGACCAGGCGGGCTCGCTCCAGCCCCGCCCGGGTCAGCGCGGCCTGGAACGCGTCCTCCAGGTACCCCACCCGGTCCACCAGTCGGAGCTCCAGGGCCTGGGAGGCGGTAAACGGTGCGGCCGAGGTGATCCTCTCCCAGTCCTCCTCCGTGATGCGGGGCCGGGCCGCCCGCAGGGCCTCGTGGAACCGGGCCGTCAGGTCCTGCACGATCCCCTGTAGGGTCTGCCGTTCAGCCGGCGTCAGGGGCCGCAGGGGGCTCAGGATGTCCTTCTGGGTGCCCGACTTGGTGAGCTCGCTGCGCACTCCGAGCTTCCCCAACAGGCCCGAGGCGTCGAACTTGGCCACGAACACCCCCACGCTGCCCACCAGAGCGGTGGGGAACGCCACGATCTCATCGGCCGCCAAGGCCGCGTAGTAGCCGCCCGACAGCCCCTTCTCCACGATGGCCGCCACCACCGGCACCCCCCGCTCCTCCCGAAACCTGCGGATCTCGTGGTGGATCACGTCGCTCGCGGTCACCGTGCCACCGGGCGAGTCGATGCGGACCACCACGGCCCGGATCGCCAGGTCCTTGCGGGCTCGATCCAGGTCGGCCCGCACCCGGGCCGGCAGGGAGGCGGGCCGGGGAAATCCGGGCGGCGCCCAGGGCCGCCGGAACGAGATCACCCCCGAGACCTCCAGCAGCAGGACCTTGTCCGGCCCCTCCCCCATCACGGTGACCTCGCGCACCCGCGGCTCGGGCGCCATCGGCACCCGGATCACGGCGCACCCCCCCAGGAACAACGCCACGGCCAACAAGGCCGCCGTTCCCCCTCGTCCCATCCCAAACCTCCAACAAGTAACTTCGGTCGACGGTCGTCGGTCGTTGGTCTGGGGCCTTCGGCCCGCTGGAATGCCCAAAGGCTAGAAAGCTGGAAAGCTAGAAGGCTAAACGCCTCTTTCACCTCTGAGCGGTTCCAGCACCACAACTCGGGGGGGCATGGGTTTCAGGGGTCAGAATTCAGAAGTCGGTGGACAGGGAAAAGGCTCTTCGGTGCCCCGAGAGGATCCCCCCGGGAACCCAAACCGCTTTTCGGGATTTCCTGTCTTCTGTCCGCTGAAATCTGTCTCCTGAAACCCCTGCCCCGCCGCCGGCAATGGCCCCGGACCAACGAAAGTCACCCTTCCCCGTCGTAGGGCCCCGAAGTGGCCTGATGAAGCTTTCCGGCGACTTCGGGCCTGCGGCCCGCTGGGCGGCCGGGCAGCAGGGCAGCAGGGCAGCAGGGCAGCAGGGCGGCCCATGATATCCGGGAACCCCGTGGGCCGCCAGGGCGATCAAAAAAAGGGACCCCGACGGGGTCCCTTTTGAACGGGCTGAAAGGGGGCGCTGCGATCAGCGCTTGGAGTACTGAGGGCTCTTCCGGGCCTTATGGTGGCCGTACTTCTTGCGCTCCACGATCCGCGCGTCCCGGGTCAGGAGGCCGGCCCGCTTGAGCAGGGGCCGCAGATCCGCATCCTCCTCCACCAGGGCCCGGGCGATGCCGTGGCGGATCGCCTCGGCCTGGCCGGTGGGACCGCCGCCCCTGACGGTCACCTTCACCGTGTACTTGCCCAACCGCTCGGTCAGGGCCAGGGGGGCCAACACGGCCCGCCGGTGGGCCTCGCGGGGGAAGTACTCTTCCAGGGAACGCTTCCGGTTGATGATCACCCGCCCGTCGCCGGGGGTGAGATACACCCGGGCAATGGCCGTCTTGCGCTTGCCGGTGGCATGGGTCATCTGCTGTGCCATGGGTCGCCTCCTAAAGCTCCAACGGCCTGGGCTGCTGCGCCTGGTGGGGGTGCTCCGGGCCCGCGTAGATCTTCAGCTTCCGAAGCATGTTCCGGCCCAGGATGTTCTTGGGGAGCATTCCTTTCACGGCCAGCCGGAGCACGTCCTCGGGCTTGCGCTCCAGCATTTGTCGGGCCGTGCGCCCCTTGATGCCGCCGGGGTAGCCGGAGTGCCGCCAGTACATCTTCTGGTCGAGCTTGTTGCCGGTCAAACGAACCTTTTCCGCGTTCACCACGACCACGAAATCGCCGGTATCCACATGGGGGGTGTAGGTGGGCTTGTGCTTCCCCCGGAGAATCGTGGCGATCCGGCTCGCCAGCCGCCCCAGGGTCTGCCCCTCGGCGTCCACCACGAACCAATCCCGCTCCGCGGTCTGGGGGGTTGCCATATAGCTCTTCATGGGAAGGGCCTCCCGAACAGGTGTTTCATCTCTTCCGGACGAAAGCCGGAAGGGTATGCCAACCGGATCCCGGTGTCAAGGGCACGCGGGGCCCTCGGCCCCAAGACCGGCCCGGCCGCTCCTTAACTCCCCCGCGCGAACAGGCCCTCGCCCCGGCCGCGCGGAGCCCGGTCTTATACCCAAGCCGTTGACCCGGCGCAAGCAAAAAGCGTATAGCACCCTCCCGACTCCCCGCACTCGGCCCGACCCATTGGCACAGACATGTGGAACCCGATCCGAACCGCTCTGTTCCCCCTGGTGATCTTTCTGCTGACCCTCGTCCTCGGGTCCGTGGCCGTGGTGGCCGGGTACACGGACCCCCAGAGGCGGTGGTGCCGGCACCTGGCGCCCTTGTGGAGCCGGATTCTCCTGCGGTTCGCCGGCATCCGGGTGCGGGTCCGTCACCCCCACCGGCTCCCGAACGGCGGAGCCGTGTTCGTGGCGAACCATCAGTCCAACCTGGACATCTTGGTCCTGGCGCACATCCTGCCCCACAGCGTGCTGTGGCTCGCCAAAAAGGAGCTGTTCCGGATCCCGGTGTTCGGGCAGGCGATCCGGGCGGTGGGGTACCTGCCGGTGGACCGGGGCGACTCGGAACGGGCCCGGGCCAGCGTGGACGAGGCGGCCCGGCGGGTGCGGGCGGGCGAGCCCGTGATCCTGTTCCCCGAGGGCACCCGCAGCCGGGACGGCCGGCTGTTGCCGTTCAAGCTGGGGTTCGTGCACCTGGCGGCCGCGAGCGGGGCCCCGGTGGTCCCCCTGGTGCTCCGCGGCACGGCCCGGTTGTGGCCCAAAGGAGGGTGGGCCCCCCGGCCGGGCACCGTGGAGGTGGAGGTGCTGGAGCCGTACCGGGTGTCCGCCATCGACACCCCGGAGCAGCGCCGGGCCGAGGCCGAGCGGCTTCGCTCGGCCATGGCCCGGTGCCTGGAGGCCCCATGATCGCTCCGGTTCGGCTGGTGCCGCTGGGGGGCCTCGGCGAGATCGGCCTGAACGCCCTGGTGGTGGAGGCGGGGGAAGAGCGGATCCTGGTGGACTGCGGGCTCATGTTCGCCCAGGACCACCACCCCGGGGTGGACTACCTCATCCCCGACCTCTCCTACCTGGACACGCCGGGCCGGCTCAGGGCCGTGCTGCTGACCCACGGCCACGAGGACCACATCGGCGGGCTTCCGCACCTGCTCCGGCGGCATCGGGTGCCAGTGTACGGCACGACCATGACCCTGGGGCTCGTGCGGGAGCGCCTGGCCGAGCGCACGCCCACGGCCACCAGCCTGCTCCAGGCCGTGGCCCCCGGCGCCTGGGTCGAGGCCGGCCCGTTCCGGGTTCAGTTCATCCGGATCACCCACTCCACGGCCGGGGCGTGCGCCCTGGGGATCCAGGTCCACGGCCGGCGCATCGTGCACACCGGCGACTTCAAGCTCGATCCCACCCCGGTGGATGCGATGCCCACGGACGAGGCCGCCCTGGCCCGGTGGGGGGACGAGGGGGTGGACCTGCTGTGCTGTGACAGCACCAACGCCCACCGGCCCGGCCCCACCCCTTCGGAGCGGCTGGTGGGGGAGGCGCTGCGCCGCCTCCTTCCCGAGGTCCAGGGCCGGGCCTGGGTGGCCACCTTCGCCAGCAACGTCCACCGGGTCCAGCAGGTGATCGAGGCGAGCCG
>JAADGT010000361.1 GCA_013152215.1 Deltaproteobacteria bacterium | reverse complement strand
GGGGGGGCTCTCCGCCCTGACCGAGGCGGTGGAGGGGGTGTGCCGGGACCTGGCCCGCATGATCGTGGCCGACGGCGAGGGCGCCACCAAGGTGGTGGAGGTGCGGGTCGTGGGCGCAACCGACGAGGCCTCGGCCCTCCGGATCGCCCGGACCGTGGCCGAGAGCCCCCTGGTGAAGACCGCGATCCACGGCGAGGACCCCAACTGGGGCCGGATCGCCGCGGCCCTGGGCCGGTCGGGGGCCTACGGGGGCGGCCCGTTCCACATCGCCGTGGGCGGGGTGGAGATCGTGCGCGACGGCCTGGGCCTGGGCCCCGAGGCAGAGGCCGAGGCCCACCGGGCCATGAAGGAGCGGGAGTTCGAGATCCGGATCACCCTGGAAGAGGGGAGGGGGGAGGCCGCCGTGACCACCTGCGACCTGAGCGCCGAATACGTACGGATCAACGCGGACTATCGAAGCTAGAAGGCTGGAATGCTGGAAGGCCAGAAGGCTGAGCCCCCTTGGGTGCGCAGAAGCCTCCCAGCCTTCCGGCTTCCCAGCTTTCTAGCCTTCCAGCATCTCCGGAGGAGTCTCACATGGAAGACGCTGCGTTCGATTTCTTGAAGCGCCTGGCCGATGCGCCGAGCCCATCGGGGTTCGAGCAGCCCGCCCAGCGGGTGTGGCGGGCCCACGTGGAGCCCCACGTGGACGAGTTGCACACCGATGTGATGGGCAACTCCTGGGGCGTGCTGCGGGGGGCCGACCGGCCGCGGGTGATGCTGGCCGGCCACGTGGACGAGATCGGCCTGATGGTCCGGTACATCGACGACCAGGGGTTTCTGTACTTTGCGCCCATCGGCGGTGGATGCCCATCTCCTGCCGGGCCAGCGGGTGCGGGTGCACGGCCGCGAGGGCACCGTGACCGGGGTGATCGGCCGCAAGCCCATCCACCTGCTGGAGCACGACGAGCGCAGCAAGGTGGCCAAGATCAAGGACCTGTGCATCGATATCGGCGCGTCCAGCCGGGAAGAGGCCGAGGCCCGGGTGGCCGTGGGCGACCCGGTCACGTTCGCTTTTGAGATGGAGCGGTTGGCCGGGGACCGGGTGACCAGCCGCGGGCTCGACGACAAGATGGGGAGCTTCGTCGTGGCCGAGACCCTCCGCCGGCTGGCCGAGCGCAAGCCGGACCTCCGCTGCACGGTGTACGGGGTGTCCACCGTGCAGGAGGAGGTGGGGCTCCGGGGCGCTCGCACCAGCGCCTTCGGCATCGATCCGGACGTGGGCATCTGCGTGGAGGTGACGTTCGCCTCCGACCACCCGGGCGTGGACAAGAAGGCGGTGGGCGACGTGCAGGTGGGCAAGGGGCCGGTGCTGTGCCGAGGGGCCAACATCAACCCCCGCCTGTTCGAGCTGCTCGTGGATACGGCCCAGGCCGAGGGGATCCCGGTCCAGTTCGAGGCGGCACCGCGGGCCACGGGCACCGACGCCAACGTGATGCAGCTCACCCGCGCTGGGGTCGCCACGGCCCTGATGGAGGTGCCGCTGCGGTACATGCACACCCCGTCCGAGGTCTTGAGCCTGTCCGACCTGGACCACGCGATCCAGCTCCTGGCGGCGGCGCTCCTGCGGATCGGCCCGGACCGGGACTGGATTCCCCAGTGAGGCTGGGAGGCTAGGAAGCTGGGAAGCTCGCTAAATTGGGCGTGCTTTTTTGGACGCCTGGGGCATGGGGCCTGCTTCCGGCCGGGCGCGAAGCCGGGCATGAGATTCGCCGCGCAGGCACGGGGCATCAGCGGTGGTTTCATGACAGATCGGCCGACACGAACGATTTCACGGTGCGAACGTTGGAGGCGCTGCGCGGCGAGCCAAGGAGCCGCACGCGGCTCTCCAGCAGACCCCACGCCTCCCGAGGCCTCGGCGTCGGGGCCCAGGAGCCGCCCGGCCGCCTAGCTGCCCAGCCGCCAGCGGGCCGAAGGCCCGAAGCCTGTTGGCAGGAGCCTTCATGATCGAAGAGACCGGAAAGGTGTTGGAGGTCCGGCCCGGCCGGGCCCTGGTGGAGACCCAGCGGGGCAGCGCCTGCGAGGGGTGCGCCGCCCGGGGGGCGTGCGCCCATCTGGGGGGCGGCCGGGAGGCCCGGGTGTGGGTTCAGGACCCCCTGGGTGTTTCCCCGGGCGATCGGGTGACGGTGGCCGTGCCCGAGGCGGCCGTGGTGAAGGCCTCGTTTTGGGTGTACCTGGTGCCGGTGCTGGTCTTGGTGGCGGGGGCGGTGGCGGGGAACGCCTTGGGACCCCGGTTCGGGATCGGGCCGGATGCGGGCGCGGCCATCCTCGGGCTCGTGGCCATGGCGGGCGCCCTGGTGGCGTCCCGGTGGGGCGGACGCAAGACCGCCATGCCCCGGATCGTGCGGAGGGGGTGAGGTGGCCAAGAGGTCCGACGGCGTGAAGGTGGTCTGCACCAACAAGAAGGCCCGGCGCGACTACCACATCGAGGAGACCTTCGAGGCCGGGCTCGTGCTGCGCGGGTGCGAGGTCAAGAGCCTGCGAGAGGGCAAGGCCAACCTCACCGATGCCTATGCCTGGGTGCAGGACGGCGAGGCGTGGATCTCGGGGCTCCATATCTCCCCCTACCCCCACGGCCGGCGGGAGGAGCAAGACCCGGACCGGGACAAGAAGCTCCTCCTGCACAAGTACGAGATCCGCCGCCTCCACGGAAAGGTTCGGCAGAAGGGCTACACCCTGGTGCCCCTGCGGGTGTACTTCCGGGGCGGCCACGCCAAGGTGGAGCTGGGGCTGGGCCGGGGCAAGAAGCACTACGACAAGCGCGAGGACCTCAAGCGCGCCGACGCCCAGCGGGAGATGCAACGGGCCATGCGCCGTCGCTGACCTCGGGCCTTCGGCCCGCTGGCAAGCTAGGAGGCTGGGACGCTGGGACGCTAGGAGGCTTGAAAACCTCCATGATCTCCCAGCGTTCCAAGCATGACCACGCCTCTTTGGCGTCACCTCACGGTCTCGGGGCATGGGGCGTGTTTTCGGCTGGGCGGCTCTCGAACCGCGCCACAGCTCGGGGGCATGGGGTCTGCTGGAGAGCCGCGTGCGGCTCTTTAGCTCGCCGCGCAGCGCCTCCAACGTTTGTCCCGTGAATCCGTTCGCGCCCCACCGAACGGTCATGAAACCACCGCCCGTGCCCCGTGCCTGCGCGGCGAATCCCAATGCCCGGCTTCGCACGCGGCCGGAAGCAGACCCCATGCCCCGCCGCCGGCTGTGCCCCCCGGATCAGGGAACGTTACCCCCCCGTTGTAGGGCCCCGCGGGGGGCTGGTGGAACGGCCGCCCGCCTAACGGGCCGATGTGACCGGAATTTCTATGGTTTCCATCCCCTAGTTTCTAGTCTCTGGCCTGCCGCAGTGTCGGCCGTGGAAGGATGGGATGCGCCAGTGGACGGCGAGGAACGCAGGATCCGGTTTCGCGGGCAGCGTTACGTGCTCGCGCCGATCGGGCCGGACGATCCCGAGCGGATCGCTTCGGCCGCGGGGGAGCCGGCCTTTGCCCGTCGGTTCGACCCGGAGCGGTTCGTGGCCGGTCTGGCGGTGGCGGAGGACCGCCGGCCGGACCGGGAGCTCGGGTTCTACGTGGTGGCCCACAGCGGGGACCCATCGGTGCTGGACGACACCCTGATCTTCGTGGTGCCCTCGGCCCGGGGCCGGGGCCTGAGCCATCTCCTGATCTACGGGGTGTACCGGGACCTGCTGGAGCGGCCGGGTCTGTTCTGCCTGAGCGAGCCCGGCGAGATGCCCCGCCTCGACCTCCACGTGCGGTGCGGGTTCGCCCCGCCGGTGCGGCCCCTGAAGGACGGCCGGATCCGGGTGGGCAAATACGACCTGCACACCGTGCTGGCCCGGCTGGAGTCGGAGGACGAGATCGTTCCCCTTCCCCCCCTCGCCGACGTCTCTTGGTGAGGCGGCCTCCCCTCCCCCCGGACCATGGCAGGTGCGCCCGTTGACGGGTGGTCCCACCGTGGCCTAGACTGCCGGCGTCTCCGAGCGATTCGGCCTACCGGTTCCCCTGGGGGGCCCACGGCCGGTTCGCCGACGGGTCGGGGTGGAAACGCCCCGGCCTCCCGCGTTCGGAAAGGAGACGGGCCGACCGGTGCGATGAACGTATGCGCCCTCCCCGTCCGTTCGCGGGGAGGGTTTTTCGTTTTCCGGTTCTCGCACGGCCGGGCCCGCCGGCCCGGCGCCCGAGGTGGGGATGGACTATCTGCTTCTTGCCCTTTCCCATGCTTGGGGCCTGCTCACAGGCCTGGACCCCGACGTGTGGGCGGCCGTGGGGACGAGCGTATGGGTCTCGGGGGCCGCCTCGGCGCTGGCAGCGGCCGCGGCGGTCCCGGCCGGGGTGGCGGTGGCCTTGGCCCGGTTCCCGGGACGTCAGCCCCTGCTGCTGGCACTGAACACCCTCATGGCGCTTCCCACCGTGGTGGTGGGGCTCCTCGTGTACGGCCTGATCGGCCGGCAGGGCCCCCTGGGGTGGTTGGGGCTCCTCTACACCCCGGCCGGCATCGTGCTGGGCGAGTTCCTGCTGGTGCTGCCTCTGATGACAAACCTGGTCGTCTCTGCGGTGGAAGGGCTGGATCCCCGGTTCCTCCAGACCTGCCGGGCCCTGGGCGCCGGGCCCTGGGCCACCGGCCGCATGGCCCTGTGGGAGGCGCGGCTGGGGGTGCTGGCCGCCCTGGTGGCCGGGTTCGGCCGGGCGGTGGGTGAGGTGGGGGTGGCCATGATGCTCGGCGGAAACATCCGGGGGTACACCCGCACCATGACCACGGCGATCGCGCTGGAGACGAGCAAGGGGGAGTTCGAGCTGGGCCTGGCCCTCGGCATCGTCCTCCTGTCCGTCGCCCTCGGGGTGAACGCGGCCCTGTTCGCCCTGCGCCGGAGGCCGGCATGACCGCGTACCGGGCCGAGGATCTGCGGATCGCCCGGGGGGGGCGGGAGGTGCTGCGGCTGGAGCGGTTCGAGGTGCCGGCCGGAGGATTGGTGGCCCTGGTGGGGCCCAACGGGTCGGGCAAGACGTCGCTGCTGGAGGTGCTGGCGTTCCTCCGTCCTGCCTCGGGGGGGCGGCTCTGGTTCTTCGGATCCGAGGTCTCCCCTGGGGGGAGACCGCCCCCTGGCGTGGGGTACCTGCCCCAGGCGCCCTACCTGTTCGACCGGCCGGTGGCGGCCAACGTGGCCTGGGCCCTGCGGGCCCGGGGGATCCGGGGATCGGGGGTGGCCCGGAGGGTCTCGGCCGCCCTCGAGCAGGTGGGGCTCGTGCACCTGGCCGACCGGAGGGCTACCCGGCTGAGCGGGGGCGAGGCCCAGCGGTTGGCCTTGGCGCGGGTGCTGGCCTTGGAGCCCCGGGTGCTCCTGCTGGACGAACCGTTGAACCACCTAGACGCCGAGAGCCGGGAGCGGATCGAGGCGGTGGTGGACGCCTGGCGTCGGCAGAGGGGCACCACGGTGGTGCTGGCCACCCATGACTCCGCCCAGGCCCGCCGGTTGGGCGCCGAGGTGTGGCGGGCCGGGGGAGGGGAGCTCCGGCCCGGTGGGCCGGACAACGTGTTTCGGGGTGAGCCGGAACGGGTGGGGGGCGACGTGTTCGTGGCTGGGCCGCTCCGCGTGGTGGTGGAGCCGTTGCCCGCCGGGGCCCGGGTGATCGAGGTGGACCCCCGGGAGATCGTGCTCTCCCGGGAGATGCCGCCGACCTCGGCCCGAAACCGGCTGCGGGGGACCGTGGTGGAGGCCCGGGTAGCCGACGGCGAGGTGTGGGTCACCTTGGACTGCGGGGCCCGCTTGGTGGCCGTGGTGACCCGATCGTCGTGGCAACGGCTGGGGCTCACGGTGGGCGACGAGGCCGTGGCGTCGTTCAAGGCCACCGCGGTCCGGGTGCTGGGAGGTTAGCTCCCTTCGAGCCGGAACCGCCCCACGGTCTCCTCGAGACCGTGGGCCTCGGCGGCCAGGGCCTGGGCGGCGTGGGCCAACTCCCCGGTCTGGCCGGCCATGTCCCGGCTCACGGTGGCGATCCCCTCCACGTTGTTGGAGATCTGTTCGATCGCGGCGGACTGCTCCTCGGCGGCCACGGCGATCTGCCCGATCATCTGGCTCACCTGGTTCACCCGGTCCAGGATCGCGCGGAACGCCTCGCCGGCCCGGTCGAACACCTCGTGGGCCTGGGTGGCCTGGGCCCGACCCTCGGCCGTGGCCTCCACGGCCTGGCGGCTCTCCTCCTGGATCGACCGGATCGTGGCCTCCACCTCCTTGGTGGCCTTGGTGGTCTTCTCGGCCAGTTTCCGCACCTCGTCGGCCACCACGGCGAACCCCCTGCCGTGCTCACCGGCCCGGGCCGCCTCGATCGCGGCGTTGAGGGCCAGCAGGTTGGTCTGGTCCGCGATGTCGTCGATCACCCGGATCACGTGGCCGATGCTTTCGGTCTTGCCGCCCAGCTCCTCGATGCGGAGCGCCAGGCCCTCCACCATCCGGGCGATGCCCTCCATGCGCGTGAGGCTCTCGGTGAGGATCTCCTCTCCCTCCCGGGCCACGTCGGACATGTGCTGGGCGTTGCGGGCCACCTCCTGGGCGTTCTGGCTGACCTCCAATACCGTGGCCGAGATCTCTTCCACTGCGGCCGCCACCTCGGAGGCCTTGTGACTCTGCTGGTCGGCACCGGCCGCTACCTGCTGGCTGGAGGCCGAGATCTGCTGGGCCTCCCCGGCCACCCTCCCGGCCGCCTCGGACACCCGGCGGATCAGGTCCACGAGGCCGCTTCGCATCTCGCCGTACGCCCGGGCCAGAACACCCAGCTCGTCCGATCGGTGGATCTCCACGGAGGCGCTCAGGTCCCCGTGGGCCAGGCGTTCGAAGGCCTGCCCCAGCCGGCCGGCCGCATTGCCCAACCCGCTCGCGAACCAAAACCCCACGAGCACGGCGATCCCGATCGCCACGGCCGAGGCGCCCACCGTGACGTCCCGGATGGCCCGCGGGATGTCCAAGAACTCCTCCTCGTAGCTTCCGACCCCGATCACCCAGTCCCAGGGCTCGAAGTAGAGCACCCGGGTGATCTTCTTCCGGGCGCGGGGCTCGCCGGGGTTCTGCCACCAGTACTCCACCCACCCGTCCCGCGTCGAGAGCATCTCTTGGATGAACGCCTTGCCCCTGGCGTCCTTGGCATCCTTGACGTTCTTGCCCTCCAGCTTGGGGTGAAGCACGGTGGTGCCGTCCGAGCGGACGGCAAAGAGGTACCCCGTTTGGCCCACCCGGATCCTATGGAGGGCCTCGCGCAGCTCCGGACCGGGTTCCTTGGCCCCGGTGGCCTTGTAATACCCCTCACACAGTAGGAGAGCCGCCCCGGCAAGATTGTCCACCTCGGTGCGCATCTGCTCCAGAGCCTGGGTGCGGGCGATCTGGTAGGCGGTGATTCCTCCTCCCACCACGGGCACGGTCACGAGAACGGCGACCACCAGCGAGAGCTTCGTCTTCAGCGACATCGGCGGATCTCCTCCGTTGGGAAACCGAGACGGGGACGGGCCGTTGCACCGTCCCTATCGGAGACCGCGAGCAAGGGCTTTAGAAAGGAAGAGGGGATGATGATTTTTTGTGTGGACACATGAGCAGATGTTCATATAAACTACCCTGCAAAGCTTCCATGTAACTTCGGTCGTCGGTCGTCGGTCGTCGGTCGTCGGTCGTCG